>NZ_JBFTLU010000224.1:0-7075 GCF_056396605.1 Pseudomonas sp. 05T35 | reverse complement strand
GACCATGTGCTGAGCCAGGTGTTCGAAAGCGCTTGCGGGCGTTACGGCACCACTCGCGATTATGTCGAGCAAACCGTCCACGCCCTGCGCAGCCACGCCATGCCAGACCGAAATCTGGAGGCGCGGCTCAAGCGCTGCAAGGCTTAAGCGAGCGCTTCGCGACCCTGACTGGCGACTTGCTTGTGCCACAAGGTCGGTGCCAGGCAAGCCATCGCCAGCAGGCACGCACCAACCAGCAACACGAAGCCGCCATCCCAGCCGAAATGGTCCACGGTGTAGCCCATCGCTGCGCTGGCCGCGACCGACCCGCCCAGATACCCGAACAAACCGGTGAAGCCCGCAGCCGTGCCGGCGGCTTTCTTCGGCGCCAGTTCCAGCGCTTGCAGGCCGATCAGCATCACCGGGCCGTAGATCAGGAAGCCGATGGAGAACAGCGCGATCATGTCGATGGTCGGGTTGCCGGCCGGGTTCAGCCAATAAACCAGAGTCGCCACGGTCACCAGTGCCATGAACACCATGCCGGTCAGGCCTCGGTTGCCGCGGAAGATCTTGTCCGACATCCAGCCGCACAGCAGCGTGCCCGGAATACCGGCCCACTCGTAGAAGAAGTACGCCCACGAGGTTTTATCCACGTCAAAGTGCTTGGCTTCCTTCAAGTAGGTCGGCGCCCAGTCCAGTACGCCGTAGCGCAGCAGGTAGACGAAGACGTTGGCCATGGCGATGTACCAGAGCATTTTGTTGCGCAGCACGTACTTGACGAAGATTTCCTTGGCGCTGAATTCGTCTTCGTGGCTGGCGTCGTAGCCTTCCGGGTAATCGTTCTTGTATTTCTCGATGGGCGGCAGGCCTACCGACTGCGGGGTATCGCGCATCACCATGAAGGCGAACACAGCCACCAGCAACGCTACGGCGGCGGGAACGTAGAACGCCGCGTGCCAGTCGTTGAACAGACCCATGCCAAGCAGGAACAACGGGCCGATCAAGCCACCGCCGACGTTATGCGCGACGTTCCAGACCGACACCACGCCACCGCGTTCCTTCTGCGACCACCAATGCACCATGGTCCGGCCACTCGGCGGCCAGCCCATGCCCTGGGCCCAGCCATTGATGAACAGCAGGATGAACATCATGGTCACGCTGGACGTTGCCCACGGTGCGAAACCGAAAATGAACATGACCCCGGCCGATACCAGCAAGCCGAAGGGCAGGAAGTAACGCGGGTTGGAACGGTCGGACACCAGCCCCATCAAAAACTTCGATAAACCGTAGGCAATCGCGATCGCCGACATCGCCAGGCCCAGCTGGCCACGGGTGTAGCCTTCGTCGATCAGGTACGGCATGGCCAGGGAGAAGTTCTTGCGCAGCAGGTAATAACCGGCGTAGCCAAAGAAAATCCCGGCGAAGATTTGCCAGCGCAAGCGCCGGTAGGTGCTGTCTACGTGTTCTTCAGGCAATGGAGCCTGATGTGCGGCAGGACGAAAGAAAGCAAACATTCAAGAGCTCCAGATTTCTTGTTTTGACTGCGGATGCGAATGTTACAGTTTCGTTACCGAAAAAAGCACCGCTTGTCGCCAAGGAAATCCAGAGAAGTGAACGAAAACGCATGTTCTTTTATGAACATGCGCTCTTCAGGTGGAGAGGGACGATTCGGATAATCAGCTGCCATCCCCGGGCAACAGATGTTCCTGGATCTTCTTGCTGTGGGATTCGACCAAATTCCCCTGGTCGTCGAAGCGCAATACGATCAGCCAGTCATAGACGTCTTCCGGCCAGGATTTCTGCCCGGTCAACGCTTGGCCATCGCCACCGAACGCTTCGATCAGATTGTCGATATGTCCGTGATGCCAGGCGATCAATACAACCGGTGCCTGATTCTTCTTGCCGAGCGATTTGACCAGTTTGTCGACTTCTTCATCGGCATAGGGTTGCTCGATCGGAAGGTGCAGACGCTGGGACAGCGGTGTCAGGGTCAGCCGTGGTCGCGCGCTGGACTTGCTGTCGCTGGTGGCGATCAGGCGTTGCGGTACCAGGTTCTTGCTGCCCAGCTGCAGCGGGTCGAAATAATGTGCATAAGCCTCGGCACGCAGCTCGCCACGAGGGCTGAGCCCCATGCCCTGATCGGGTTTTTCCGCGTGCCGGACGATCAGTACGGTGACATTTTTCAGGCCCGGAACCTCCTTGTTATTCTGATTTGCCAATGTCTGCATTGAAATCAACAGTGCAGGCAAGACCGCCAGACTCAATAACAGCTTGCGCAGCATCATGCTCATCCTCCGTCCTGTGATGGGTAAACAGACTCGAAGCGTAGCAGGGAGTCTGGTTCACCGTACCTGCACCACCACCTTTCCAACAGCCTTGCGCTGGCCTAGATCATTGATGGCGTTGGCAGCTTGAGCCAGCGGGTAAACCTGCGACACCAGAGGCTTGAGCTTGCCTTCGGCGAACCAGCCGAACAGTTGCTGGAAGTTTGCGGCGTTGTCTTGTGGCTGGCGTTGGGCGAAGGCGCCCCAGAACACCCCGAGTACGGCTGCCCCCTTGAGCAGGGCGAGGTTCACCGGCAGTTCCGGGATGCGTCCGCTGGCGAAACCGACCACCAGCAGCCGGCCGTTCCAGGCAATGGCGCGGATCGCCTGGTCGAACAGGTCGCCACCCACCGGATCGTAGATCACGTCGGCACCGTTGCCATCGGTCAGGCGCTTGATTTCGTCCTTGAGGTTGGCTTCGCTGTAGTTGATCAGCTCATCGGCGCCGGCAGCCTTGGCCACGGCAAGTTTCTCGGCGCTGCTGGCGGCAGCGATGACCCGGGCGCCCATGGCTTTACCGATTTCCACGGCGGCCAGGCCGACACCGCCTGAAGCGCCGAGCACCAGTAGGGTTTCCCCCGGTTGYAGGTTGCCGCGCTGTTTCAGCGCGTGCATCGAAGTGCCGTAGGTCATGCTGAAGGCGGCGGCGGTGTTGAAGTCCATCGACGGCGGGATAGGCAGTACGTTGTAGCCCGGCACCGCGACTTGCTCGGCAAAACTGCCCCATCCGGTCAGTGCCATGACCCGGTCTCCCACCTTGAGGTGGCTGACTTTTTCGCCCACCGCGCTCACCACTCCAGCCGCTTCACCGCCCGGCGAAAACGGGAAGGGTGGCTTGAACTGGTATTTGCCCTCGATGATCAGCGTGTCCGGGAAGTTCACCCCGGCCGCATGCACGTCCAGCAGGATTTCGTTCTTCTTGGCGACAGGACTCGCGACTTCTTCCAGCACCAGCGATTCGGCAGGGCCGAAGRCTTTGCACAGCACGGCTTTCATCAGGGCTATTCCTTTGGGAGTGATGGCCGATAAGTGTAGGTGTGTGAGTCAACGGGTCAACGAGCATGCCCGACCCTGATAGGCAGCCATAAGCTTTGTGCTTGGGCTGCGGGTGGTTATGCTAGGCCGCAAACCGGATGAGGAGCGAATTGTGAAAGCGTGGATCATGTTGATGCTGGCCCTGTCTCTGCCTGTGGCAGCGATGGCCGAAGAAGCCAAAGAAGGCGAAGCACCGAAAGTCACCTATATCAGCCTGACCCCACCGTTCGTAGGCAACTATGGGCTCGATGGCACCCCGAAGCTCAAGGTCTACAAGGCTGATGTGGCGTTGCGGGTAAGCGGTGACGAAGCGGTCAAGGCTGTGAAGGCCAACGAGCCGTTGATCCGTAATCAGCTGGTGGCACTGTTTTCTCAGCAAACCACTGAGGCCATGAACAACGTTGAAGCGAAAGAGAAGTTGCGTCAGGAAGCCTTGAAGCAGACCCAGCAAGTGATGAATGACGAGACCGGCAAGCCGATGGTGGACGATCTGTTGTTCAATAACCTGATCATCCAGTAAACAACCTGTGGCGCGGGGGCAAGCCCCTCGCCAGATGATGTATTCAGGACGCCAGGCTTTTGCGAAACCGCTTCAGCGCAATCGCAAAGAACAGCAAGCCAATGGCGCTCAGCGCCAGTAAGTCCGGCCAGACCACGCTGACCCCGGCGTCGCGAAACAGGATTGCGGCGCTGAGGCTGACGAAGTGCGTTGACGGCGAGCCCTGCATCACCCATTGCAGCCATTGCGGCATGCTGTCCAGCGGTGTGCTGCCGCCGGACAGCAGCAGCATTGGAATGATCACCGGAATGGCCAGCAGGCCGAACTGGGGTGTCGAGCGGGCCAGGGTCGCGAGGAAAATACCCAGCGCCGTGCTGGCGAACAGATACACGGCGGTCACCAGCAAAAACAACGTCATGGAACCCGCCAGCGGCACTCCCAGCGCACCTTTGACGATCACCTCCAGCGATGCCCAGGTGCACAGCACCACCACCAGCATGTTGCTCCAGATTTTCGCCAGCATGATTTCCAGTGCTGTCAGCGGCAGCACCAGCAAGTGGTCGAGCGTGCCATGTTCGCGCTCACGCAGCAGTGCCGTGCCAGTCAAGATGATGGCGAGGATGGTGATGTTGTTGACGATCTGAATCACCGCCAGGAACCAGCCGCCTTCCAGATTGGTATTGAACAGCGAACGGGTGGTCAGCAGGGCCGGGGCTTTACCGGCCGGGTCGCTTTGGTCGTTGTAGCTCAACAGTTCGCGCTGGAAAATCCGTGCGATGTAACCCGCGCCCATGAACGCCTGGCTCATGGCCGTGGCATCGACATTGACCTGCACCGCCGGCTGGCGCCCGGCCAACATATCCGCCTGAAAACTGGCTGGCACGTTGATGACAAAGGTGTACTGGCCGCTGTCCATGACCTGATCCAGTTGCCCGTAAGGTAACAACACCGGATGCTGGAATTCCGGAGGTTGCAGGCTCTGGGCCAGTTGTCGCGACARGTTGCTGTGATCTTCGTCGACGATGGCGACACTGGCGTTATGCACGCCAATCACCGAGCCTGCGGCCGGCATGTAGATCGCCACCGTAAAGGCGTAGAACAGGAACAGCAGCAAGACGCTGTCATGCTGCAGGCTGCTCATTTCCTTGAGGCCAAGGCGCAGAATGTGCGCGAGCTTGTGCATCAGGCCTCCTGCTTTTTCAGCATGACCAGGCTGAGCCCGGTGAACCCGACAAAGAACCCGAACAGCGCCAGGCATTGCGGCCATAACTGCCGCATATCCAGCGCCTTGGTGAAGGTGCCGACGGTAATATCGAGGAAGTAGCCCGCAGGAAACAGCATGCCCATGACTGCCGCCGCGCCATCGAGGGATGAGCGCGGCACGATCAGCCCGGAAAACTGGATGGTTGGCAGGCTGGTGATGATCATGGTGCCGAGGATGGCGGCGATCTGGGTCCGGGTGAACGCCGAAATCAGCAGGCCCATGCTGGTGGTTGCCAGCACGTACAGCAATCCGCCGAAGGCCAGGGTCAACGCACTGCCCTTGAATGGCACGCCAAAGAGCCAGCGGTTCATGGCCGTCAGGACTGCGAGGTTAATCAGGCTCAACACCAAATACGGCGCTTGTTTACCCAGCAAAAACTCCAGGCGGGTCAGGGGCGTGGCGTAGAAATTGGTGATCGAGCCGAGTTCTTTCTCCCGCACGATCCCCAGTGCGGTGAGCATGGCCGGGATGAACGCGAGGATCAGTGCCATCACCCCGGGCCCGATGGCGTTGACGCTGACCACATCCTGGTTGTAGCGGAAACGGGTTTCCAGTTTGGCGGCTGGCTGTCGATTCAGCGCAGGGCTGCTCTGCTCGGCCAGTTGTTCAATGTTGGCCAGGTGCACGGCCTCCACATAGTTGCGACTGGTCTCGGCGCGAAATGGCATGCCGCCATCAAGCCAGGCCGCCACGGTCGGTTGGCGACCGGCGAACAGGTCGCGACCAAAGCCCGGAGGGATCTCCAGCGCCAATTTGATTTCCGAGCGCTGAAGACGGCGATGCAGTTCCGCGGCATCGTGGATCGACGGCTGCTCGCTGAAGTAGCGAGAGCCGCGAAAAGCTTCCAGGTAGGCGCGGCTTTGCGGCGTCTGGTCCTGGTCGTAGACGGCGAAGGCGAGTTTTTCCACGTCCAGGGAAATGCCGTAGCCGAAGATCACCATCATGAAAATCGCCCCCAGCAGGGCGAAGGCCATTCGTACTTTGTCCCGAAGCAATTCCTTGCCTTCGCGACTGGCAACCGCCACCAGGCGCCCGAGGCTGAAGCCGCGATCCTTCAACGGCATGACAGGCTTGATTGTCGCGTCGGTGGGGACGGCAGGCATTGGTGGCTCGGCGGGGCCTTGAGCGTGTTCCAGGCAGGTAACAAATGCCGCTTCCAGTGTCTGCCCCCGGAATTGCTGTTGCAGTGCCGCCGGGGTATCGCAGGCGAGTACCTTGCCAGCGTGCATCAGCGAAATGCGGTCGCAGCGCTGGGCTTCGTTCATGAAGTGGGTCGAGAGAAAGATCGTTACGCCTTGCTCGCGCGACAACTCGATCAGCAGCCGCCAGAAATCGTCCCGTGCTGCCGGGTCCACGCCGGAGGTCGGTTCGTCGAGGATCAGCACTTCCGGGCGATGCAGCACCGCCACCGCCAGCGACAAACGCTGGCGCAGGCCCAACGGCAATGCACCGGATTGCTGTTCGGCGACGCTGCCCAGGTTGAAGCGCTGGATCAGCTCGTCGATGCGCCGGGCGCTGTCGGCTTTGGGCAAGTCGAACAGCCGCGCATGCAAATCGAGGTTCCGCCGCACGCTGAGCTCGCCATACAACGAGAAGCTTTGAGACATGAAGCCGACCCGTTTGCGGGTGGCCAGGTCCTTGGCATTCACCGGGTTACCCAGCAGCGAGGCGCGGCCTTCGCTGGCCGGTAKCAGSCCGGTGAGSAYTTTCATSGTGGTGSTYTTGCCGCAGCCGTTGGAGCCCAGGAAGCCGAAAATCTCCCCGCGTCCGATGGCAAAGCTGACCTTGTCTACTGCGGTGAAATCACCGAAGCGCAGGGTCAGGTCGTGGGCTTCGATGGCAATGTCGGTGCTGGCGCGGGTTCTGGGTGCGATGACCAGTGATTGCTTGTCGTGGTCGCGGTTACCTTGAAAATGGGTGAACGCTTCATCGAGTTTGGCGCTGGCGGTGACAGCGACCAGTTCGTGCGTCATG
>NZ_JBFTLU010000223.1:0-11518 GCF_056396605.1 Pseudomonas sp. 05T35 | reverse complement strand
CCATGTGTACGGCGCAAAACTTCATCGTCGATGGTGGTTGGGTCTAGGTGTTTGGGGGCAGCCTCAAAAAAACGGCTGTATCGAAGGCAATGAACGAAAGTCCCCTAGCTCCGCCGATAGCCGAGCTGATTCCCCTGGTCAAAGGAGTCACGGCTCGGCTATCGGCGGAGCTAGGGACCAGAGGCTAAGCCACTGGAGTCTGTTCAGGCTTTCAAGGTCGCCATGTCGATGACGAAGCGGTACTTCACGTCACCGGCGATCATGCGGCTGTAAGCCTCGTTGATCTGGCGGATGTCGAGCATTTCGATGTCGCAGGTGATGTTGTGCTCGGCGCAGAAATCCAGCACTTCCTGGGTTTCTGCGATACCGCCGATCAACGAACCGGCCAGCACCCGACGACCCAGCACCAGTTTGGCGGCGTGGATGGGCGGGTCGATCGGCTCGATCAGACCGACCAGGATGTGCACGCCGTCGAAGCGCAGCGTATCGAGGTAGGGGTTGAGATCGTGCTGCACCGGAATGGTGTCGAGCAAAAAGTCGAACTGTCCTGCAGCAGCCTTCATCTGCTCGGCATCGGTGGAGACGATCACGTGGTCCGCGCCCTGGCGGCGACCTTCTTCGGCCTTGCTCGCCGAGCGGGTGAACAGCGTTACTTCAGCGCCCATGGCTTTGGCAAACTTGATGCCCATGTGACCGAGGCCGCCCATGCCGAGAATCCCGATTTTGTCACCGGCTTTCACGCCGTAGTGTTTGAGCGGCGAGTAGGTGGTGATGCCTGCGCAGAGAATCGGTGCAGCGCTGGCCGGGTCGAGTGTCTCGGGGATACGTACGACGAAGTGCTCGCTGACCACGATGCTGTCGGAGTAACCGCCCATGGTGTTACTGCCGTCGACCCGGTCCGGCGTCGCGTAGGTCATGGTCGGACCTTCGAGGCAATATTGTTCGAGGTCGGCGTGACAGGCTTCGCAGTGGCGGCACGAGTCGACCATGCAGCCGACGCCAACCAGATCACCGATCTTGTGGGCGGTGACATTGGCGCCGATGGCGGTGACTTTGCCGACAATTTCGTGGCCGGGCATCAGTGGGTAAACGGCGATGCCCCATTCGTTACGGGCCTGGTGGATGTCGGAGTGGCAGACGCCGCAGTAGAGAATCTCGATCGCTACGTCGTCGGCACGCGGGCTGCGACGTTCGAAGGTCATCGGGGCGAGGGGAGTGGTGGCCGACTGGGCGGCGTAACCGATGGCGGTGTACATGGTGAACCTCGTAAAAGCAGTGACGGGGAGGTGGGGGATTTTCCGCGCCGTCCGCTTCACCGGCCATGACGATTCCTCCGCGTCTTATGCCTATTCCTCCGGCATCCTTGGTGGAACGGTCGCATTGGCGCTCAGACCTGCGATGATGCTTTCATCCCTTTTTTCGTGAAGTTTTTGCCATGCTGTTGACCCGTCATCTCGATGCCAATGCCGCGCTGGTTGGGCTGATTCAGCCGTTGGCGACCCGTGATGGTTTCGTGCCGACACGCTTGCCCGGCGTGCACGTACTCAGAGCCAGTTGCGATGTGGCGCGTGGTCCGCAGATCTATGAGCCGAGCCTGATGATCATTGCCCAGGGCAGCAAAGTCGCTTACCTGGGAGCGCGTACGCTGGAATACGGTGCCGGGCATTACCTGATTCAGGCGCTGCCGGTGCCGTTCGAATGCGAAACGTTTGCCATGGCTGATGCGCCATTGCTCGGGGTTTCGATTGCCATCGACCGCGCGCTTTTGGGCGAACTGGTGTTGGCCATGGGGTTGGTGCATGGGCGCAATACGCCTGCGCAAACACCCGAATCCATGACCTCGGCGGTACTCGATGACGGCATGCGTGGCTGTGTCGAGCGCTTGTTGCACTGCCTGCACGATCCGCTGGAGTGTCAGGTCATGGGGCAGGCTCGGTTGCGTGAATTGTTGTTCGTGGCGTTACGCGGTCCGCAGGCTGATGTTCTGCGGGCGTTGGTCGAGCAGCAGGGGCAATTTGCCCGGGTTGCGGCTTCCTTGAGTCATTTGCATGCGCACTTCACCGAGCCGCTGAACGTCGAGACGCTGGCCAGTTGCGCGAACATGAGTACGTCGACCTTTCACGAGCATTTCAAGCGCAGCACCTTGTTGTCGCCGGTGCAGTATTTGAAGCGCTTGCGATTGCTCAAGGCGCAGCAGTTGTTGCTGTCGGAAGGGCTGGGAGTGGCGCAGGTTGCGCATCGGGTGGGTTATCAGAGCACGTCGCAATTCAGTCGCGAGTACAAGCGCTACTTCGAGCGTAATCCGGGAGATGAGCGGGTGGCTTAGATTTCAGGCGCCGCGAGGTCTCCGTAGCAGCAGGCTTCGCCAGCTGCTACGGAGGGGGGTGTCGTTTTCTCCAGGCAACAAAAAGGCCCCCGTTCGGGAGCCTTGATGTTCAAGTCTACGACTTACATGTTCGGGTAAGTCGGGCCGCCAGAACCTTCCGGCGTTACCCAGGTGATGTTCTGCGCAGGGTCCTTGATGTCACAGGTCTTGCAGTGCACACAGTTCTGGGCATTGATCTGGAAGCGCTTCTCGCCGTCTTCCTTGGTGATCACTTCATATACGCCAGCCGGGCAGTAGCGTTGAGCAGGCTCATCGTACAGTGGCAGGTTCTTGCTGATCGGGATGCTCGCGTCGGCCAGCTTCAGGTGGCAAGGCTGTTCTTCTTCGTGGTTGGTACCGGAGATGAACACCGAGCTGAGTTTGTCGAAGCTGAGTTTGCCGTCCGGTTTCGGGTAGTCGATCTTCTTGCTGTCGGCCGCCAGCTTGAGGCAGGCATAGTCCGGCTTGGTGTCGTGCAAGGTGAACGGCAGTTTGCCGCCGAAGATGTTCTGGTCGAGCCAGTTGAAACCACCGCCGACGATAGCGCCGTACTTGTGGATCGCCGGGCCGAAGTTGCGGCTGGCGAACAGTTCTTCGTAGAGCCAGCTGGCTTTGAACGATTCAACGTAGCTGTTCAGTTCATCAGCGCCTTCGGAACCTGCAAACAAGGCATCCGCCACGGCGTCAGCGGCGAGCATGCCGGACTTCATCGCGGTGTGGCTGCCTTTGATCTTGGCGAAGTTCAGGGTGCCGAGGTCGCAACCGATCAGCGCGCCGCCCTTGAAAACCATCTTCGGCAGCGAGTTCAGGCCACCTTTGCAGATAGCGCGGGCGCCGTAGCTGATGCGCTTGCCGCCTTCCAGGTACTGCTTGAGCACCGGGTGATGCTTGAGGCGCTGGAACTCGTCGAACGGCGACAGGTAAGTGTTGCTATAGGACAGGTCAACGATCAGGCCGACTACAACCTGGTTGTTTTCCAGGTGATAGAGGAACGAGCCACCGGTGTTTTCGGTGCCCATGATGTCCAGCGGCCAACCGGCGGTGTGCACCACCAGACCTGGCTGATGCTTGGCCGGATCGATTTCCCAGATTTCTTTCAGGCCGATGCCGTAGTGCTGGGCGTCGGCATCAGTGTCCAGGTTGAAGCGCTTGATCAATTGCTTGCCGATGTGGCCACGGCAGCCTTCGGCGAACAGCGTGTACTTGCCACGCAGTTCCATGCCTGGGGTGTACAGGCCTTCTTTTGGATTACCTTCACGGTCAACGCCGAGGTCGCCGGTGATGATCCCGCGAACCACGCCGTTTTCGTCGAACAGCGCTTCCTGAGCGGCGAAGCCTGGGTAGATCTCTACGCCCAGGTTCTCGGCCTGCTGGGCCAGCCAGCGGCACAGGTTGCCCAGGGAGATGATGTAGTTGCCTTCGTTGTGCATGGTCTTGGGCACAAAGAGGTCTGGAATCTTGATCGCGCCATCGGCGTTCTTCAGAACGAAGATGTCATCGCGAGTGACCGGAGTGTTCAGCGGTGCGCCGAGTTCTTTCCAGTCCGGGAACAGTTCGTTCAGCGCCCGAGGTTCGAACACCGCGCCAGACAGAATGTGAGCGCCGACTTCGGAGCCTTTTTCGACCACGCAGACGCTAATTTCCTTACCGGCTTCGGCGGCCTTCTGCTTCAATCGGCAGGCGGCGGAAAGACCAGCGGGGCCGGCACCGACGATGACCACGTCGAATTCCATGTATTCGCGTTCCACAGGTTATCTCCTACTCAAGGCTCAACAGTTTTTTTTCTAATTGGAGGTTTGGTGTCGCATCCATGAATCCCTGCACAACGCTGGGAGAGGACAATCGATGAGCCACCTTTCTCTCTAGGCGGCGCATTATATCTACACCACTCTTAGCGTCCAATACAAACGTTTGTTTGAATTTGCTCCAGCCCAGAGAAATCAAAGAAGCGCGGCTTATGACTGGCCATTTTGGCGTATTGACCGGAATAGGTGTTCCGGTCAAGATACGGTCGGTTTTGCGCTCGCCGTAGGCTGACTGTTGGTTTCAAGTCTTGTAGCTGTCAAACGAGTGGTCGACTATAACGTCAAGGTTCGCGTCAAAGCGGACAACTCCGGCGTCGATCTCGCTAACGTCAAGATGTCGATGAACCCTTTCTGCGAAATCGCAGTGGAAGAAGCCGTACGCCTGAAAGAGAAAGGTGTTGCGACTGAAATCGTCGTCGTCTCCATCGGCCCGTCCACCGCTCAAGAGCAACTGCGCACCGCGCTGGCTCTGGGTGCAGACCGCGCCATCCTCGTCGAATCCGCTGAAGACCTGACTTCGCTGGCCGTTGCCAAGCTGCTCAAGGCTGTTGTCGACAAGGAACAGCCTTCGTTGGTGATCCTTGGCAAACAAGCCATCGACAGCGACAACAACCAGACTGGCCAGATGCTCGCTGCGCTGAGCGGTTACGGTCAGGGCACCTTCGCTTCGAAAGTCGAAGTTACTGGCGACAACGTTGCCGTGACCCGCGAAATCGACGGCGGTGCACAGACGGTTTCGCTGAAACTGCCGGCCATCGTCACCACCGACCTGCGTTTGAACGAGCCGCGCTACGCGTCCCTGCCAAACATCATGAAAGCCAAGAAGAAGCCGCTTGAAGTGCTGACTCCTGACGCTTTGGGCGTTTCCACCGCCTCTACCAACAAAACCCTGAAAGTCGAAGCGCCGGCTGCACGCAGCGCAGGCATCAAGGTCAAGTCGGTGGCTGAACTGGTCGAGAAACTGAAAAACGAAGCGAAGGTAATCTGATCATGACTATCTTGGTAATCGCCGAACACGACAACAAAGCAGTGGCCCCGGCCACGCTGAACACCGTGGCGGCTGCCGCCAAAATCGGTGGTGACATCCACGTGCTGGTTGCCGGTCAGGGCGTTGGCGCTGTAGCTGAAGCTGCCGCCAAAATCGCTGGCGTGGCCAAAGTGCTGGTCGCCGACAACGCTGCCTACGCACACCAACTGCCAGAAAACGTTGCTCCGCTGGTAGCGGAGTTGGRCAAGGGCTACAGCCATATCCTGGCTGCCGCCACCTCCAACGGTAAAAACATCCTGCCGCGCGTTGCCGCACAGCTGGACGTTGACCAGATCTCCGAGATCATCTCGGTTGAAAGCGCTGACACCTTCAAGCGCCCAATCTATGCCGGTAACGCCATTGCTACCGTTCAGTCCAACGCGTCGGTAAAAGTCATCACCGTGCGTGCTACCGGTTTCGACCCGGTTGCCGCTGAAGGTGGTTCGGCTGCCGTTGAAGCGGTTGCGGCTGCTCACGACGCTGGCACTTCCAGCTTCGTTGGCGAAGAACTGGCCAAGTCCGATCGTCCGGAACTGACCGCTGCCAAGATCGTCGTTTCCGGCGGTCGCGGCATGCAGAACGGCGACAACTTCAAGCACCTGTACGCCCTGGCCGACAAGCTGGGCGCTGCTGTTGGCGCTTCCCGCGCCGCGGTCGACGCAGGTTTCGTGCCGAACGACATGCAGGTCGGTCAGACCGGCAAGATCGTTGCACCACAGCTGTACATCGCCGTCGGTATCTCCGGCGCGATCCAGCACCTGGCTGGCATGAAAGACTCCAAAGTGATCGTTGCGATCAACAAGGACGAAGAAGCTCCGATCTTCCAGGTGGCCGATTACGGCCTGGTGGCGGACTTGTTCGAAGCCATCCCCGAGTTTGAGAAGCTGGTCTAATCCAGCGGCTTGACTTATAAAGAGCCCGGCCTTTTGGCCGGGTTTTTTATTGTCTGCGATTTGAGTGTGGGGAAATACGCCATGGATCTGCGTTGCTGGAGCGGCTTGTGGGTGCTGCTGAGCCTGTCGGCTTTGCCCTTGCAGTCAGTCGCTGCGGGCAAATGCGAGCGTCTGGTGGTGACCGGCAGCCCGGATGCACCACCGTATCTGTGGCAAGACCCGCAAGACCCGACACACTTGATCGGTACCAGCGCCGACTTGTTGCAGCGGATGGCGGGGGAGTTGGGGATCAAGGTCGAGTTGCTGTACGCCGGCAATCGATCCCAGGCACTGGATGAAGTGCGCAGCGGGCGTATCGACATGCTGGCCGACGCGCCTCTGATCGACAATCAACTCGAATCACTGGACTACATCCAGCCACCGTTGCTGGCAAACGACTATCTGGTCTGGACCCGCAAGGGCTCGGCGTGGGTCTACAACGAGGTGCAGGATTTGCGCGGGCATGTTGGCGCAGTCTCGGCAAAGGCTCGTTTGACACAACCGTTCGAGGCATACGCACAAGAGCAATTGACCTTGATGAGCCTGCCGAACCTGACACAGGCTTTTCAGAAATTGCTACTGGGTGAGGCGGACTATGTGCTCGCCGGACGTTATACCGGGATGGCCATGGCACAGACATTGGGCATGGCCAACGATGTGCAGGCGTATCCGCAGCCGATTGACCGGCCGGGGCTGTTCCTCGCCATTTCCCGCAACTCTGCCTGCAACGATCCATGGTTACGCGGACAGTTGTCGAAAAAGATGACAGAATTGCCCGCGTCCGGCCTGACGGAGGCCGTGCTGCAGCGCAATCTGGAGCGCTGGAAAGCACACTTGCAGCAACCCGTCAGCACTCCAAAACAGTAGGGATTTTTAGTGACTCTTCGACCTCTTTTCGCTGTCCTGGCCGTTATGGCTCTGGCGGGTTGTGCTGCCGATCCGGCGCCGAATGAACAATTGCGTTTGACCGAACGGGCCCTGGAGCAGGCTGCCGCTGTCGGGGCAACGACTGAAGACGTGCCAGAGCTGAAACTCGCTGAAGGCAAGTTCGCTCAGGCTAAGGYCGACATGACCACTCAAGCGTTCAAGGATGCGCGCATGCAGGCCGAACAGGCAGAGCTGGACGCGCGTCTGGCCGAGGCCAAGGTTCTGACAGTGAAAAGTCAGGAAAAGCTGAACGTGCTCAACACCCGCATCACTCGCCTGCGCAAGCAACTGGGAGATGCCCAATGAGCCTGAAAAACACCATTCTGGGYGGTTTGCTGCTGGTGGGTTGCGCGGGGCTTGTCGGCTGCGCAGGTCAACACAGCGCGGCGGCTTTGCAACAAGCCAGCGCTGACTTTCAGAAGGTCAAGGAAGATTCGAATGTGCTGCGCATCGCGCCCAAGGACGTGATTCGTGCGGGTGAGTCCCTTGCCCGGGCTGATCGCCTGTCGACCTACTGGGGCAGCGGCCCGGATGTTAAGCATTACGCTTACCTGAGTCAGCGTTACAGCGCAATTGCTCGCCAGCACACCGAGCAAGCGCTGAATGACGAACGTGGGGCCAAGCTTGAGCTGGAGCGTCAGCGCCTGCAGTTGGCGTTGCGCGAGAACAAACTGCTCAGCGTGCAACAACAGGGAAAATGGCTGGAAGAGCAAATCATCAACCTGGCGACGACCCAGACTGATCGCGGTCTGGTCATGACCCTGGGGGATGTACTGTTCGACACCGGTGAAGCCGAGCTGAAAAACTCGGCAAATCGCACCGTATTGAAAATTGTCCAGTTCCTGCAGCTCAACCCCAAACGTGTGGTGCGTATCGAAGGTTATGCCGACAGCACCGGCGGCAAGCAGGACAACCTCAAGCTGTCTCGTGATCGCGCCCAGTCGGTGGCGGACATGCTGATCGATCTGGGGATCGAAGATAAGCGCATTCAGGTCGAAGGCTACGGCGATGAATACCCGGTAGAGGCCAACGCTTCCGAGCGGGGGCGTGCGCAGAACCGTCGGGTCGAAATTGTGTTCTCCGACGAAAAAGGCCAGCTCGGCGCTGCCCGCTAAGGTCAGCGTTACTGGAAAACCCGGCCCCTCAGCGGTGCCGGGTTTTTTTATACCTGCGAAATGACCCGCAAAACAGTACAGTTTTTGCTGTCACTGCACTGTACGGTCGACTATTGTGGCAACTGTCCCAGTACACTTCTAAACTGTTCCGGTAATGTTTCACACAAGAATAAAATGCCCGTGAAATCGAGTGCTGCGTCATGACCAATCTCTTGCTCTATCAACGTATCGCTCAGCAATTGGCTGAGGATATCCGGCGTGGTGTCTATCAGCCCGGCGAGCGCGTGCCTTCAGTGCGCAAGATGAGCTCGCAGCTCAATGTCAGCCACGCGACAGTGCTACAGGCGTATGCCAACCTCGAAGACCAGGGGCTGATTCGCGCACGCCCGCAGTCGGGTTACTACGTCCACCAGACCCCGGCACTCACCGCGCCGACGCCGGATATTGCGCGTGTCGAACGCCCCGGCCTGGTCACGCGCAGCAGTATCATTCAGCAAGTGTTGGTCGAGTCGCGTCGCGAAGGGGTGTTCCCGCTGGGCGCGGCGGTGCCGAGTGTCGACTATCTGCCGGTGCGGGCACTGCACCAGCAATTGGCCAAGGTCACGCGGTTCCACAGCCCGCGGGCGTTCAGTTACATGTTCAGCCCGGGGTTTGAGCCGTTGCGTCGCCAGGTGGCGATCCGCATGCGAGATGCCGGTGTAGTGGTCGACCCATCGGAAGTGGTCATCACCCATGGTTGCGTCGATGCGCTGCAAATGTCGTTACGCGTCCTGACGCGTCCCGGCGATCTGATCGCGGCAGAGTCGCCGACCTACTACGGCTTGTTGCAGCTCGCCGATTTATTGGGTTTGAAAGTCATCGAGATCCCCAGTGACCCGGCGACGGGCATGAGCCTGGAAGCCTTGCAACTGGCTGCCAACCAATGGTCGATCAAGGCGTTGGTGTTGACCACGCGCCTGAGCAACCCGTTGGGCGGCACCATGCCGGAAGAACGGCAAAAACAGCTGCTGCGTCTGGCTTCGGACTTCGATATCCAGATTGTCGAAGACGATATTTACGGCGAATTGATGTTCGAGCAAGGCCGCACCAAATCGCTGAAAGCCTATGACCGACTGGATCGGGTCATCTATTGCTCAAGTTTCTCCAAGACCCTGTCACCCGGCGTGCGCATCGGCTGGATGATTGCCGGCAAGTACCAGCAGGAAATCCAGCGGCTGCAGACCTTCAGCACCCATTCGGCGTGCAGCGTGACGCAGATGGGGATTGCGGCCTATCTGGAGAACGGTGGCTACGATCGTCATTTGCGCTACATCCKCCAGGAGTATCGCAAGAACCTCAGCGCCTTCCAGTTGGCGGTGCAGCAGTACTTTCCTGAGGGTACGCAGATAACCCGGCCCACGGGCGGCTTCATTCTGTGGGTCAGCCTGCCGGGGCGGGTCAATACGCAGGAACTGCATGTACGTGCGTTGCAGCAGGGCATCAGCATCGCGCCGGGGCTGATTTTCAGTAACACCGAGCAATTCAATCACTGCATTCGCTTGAACTGCGGTACACCGTGGAATCGTGAAGCCGAGCGGGCGCTGATGACGCTCGGGATGCTGGCCACTCAACTTTGTCAGGAGACGGCAGGCGGTTTTTGACGCACACCGGGGGCTGGATTGTTATGCGAGCTTGTCAGGGACCTTACAACAAGCGAGCATATGGCCCTCTGCCGTTAGCGCTGTAGTGTTCATGAAAGCGATTTTCCCTGCTGGTTTGATGTTGGCGTGCCTCTTGAGTGTTTTCATTCCTGGCAGCGCGATGGCTGCGACCGCTCTGGATAAGGGGCGCGTCAGCACGTCTGAAGCAAAAGTGAAGCCCGTTGCACCGGCAAAGAACCCTGCTCCGGTCAAAAAAACCAAAGTGGTAAAGAAGCCGGCGCCAGCGAAAAAACGCCCACCGATTGCTTCAAAATCAAAATCCGCGAGTGAAGTGGTCAGAACCACGTACTTGCCACCGGCCACGCTGGATTTGAGCCTGCCATCGGACATGGTCAAGCAGTTGCAACCTGTTGGCACCGTTCCGCTAGTCAAACATGCTCCTTTACTGCCGCCCATGTTTGGTGAAAAAACCAGGGATGACAGCCCGTTCCAGCTTAACGGTCGCCTGCTCAGCAACGAAATGCAGTTGCAAATGCGCAAAGAAGAGCACCGGGAAGTCGAAGGTGCGGCGCTGGAATTTCAGTTCAAGCAGTAAAACCTGCATTGATCTGTGACCCGCGCACCTGACGCTTTGTCGGAGACTGGTCAGTCACGCGTGTTTGAGCGAAAAACCTCTATCCGGCCAATTTCAAACGGCTGTTTTAGCGGGTACCCTAGTCCACGTTATTCAACACATTACCCGTCGCGAGGAGCGTGTCGTCATGAACTGCCGTGAAGGCTGTGGCGCCTGTTGCATTGCCCCTTCCATCAGCACACCCATCCCCGGCATGCCAAATGGCAAAGCCGCGGGAGAACGTTGTGTGCAACTGTCTGTCGATAATCTGTGCAGTATTTTCGGCAAGCCTGAACGGCCAGCGGTCTGTGGTGCGTTTCAGGCGGATGTCGAGGTGTGCGGCGACAGCCGGGAAGAAGCCATCAAGTTGATCGGTTGGTGGGAGAAAATGACCGCGGCGTAGTGTGTTCAACGAACGGAACTTCAACAATAAGGAATAAGACTATGGGTTCGCTGCATCGTGTCGCTGTGTTGTGTGGTTTGACGGTTCTGCTGGCCACGACAGCCCAGGCTGAAGACTGGAAAACTGCCAAGGATGAGGACGGAATCAAGGTTTCCCTGAGTGAAGTCACCGGGTCTCAGTACAAGGCCTATCGCGGTGTGACCGTAATGAAGACCTCCGTGGCCAAGTTGCGCGCGCTTCAGGAAGACGTGCCCGGCGCGTGTGCCTGGATTCATGAGTGCAAGGTGCAGAAGTTGCTCAAGCACGAAGGTGATCAAAGCTGGACCTACACTCAGTTCAGCACTCCATGGCCGGTGACCGCGCGTGATTCGGTATTGCACGTGACCACTGTCGAGGGCGCCGATGGCAGCCTGACGCGTAAGCTTGAAGGTGTGCCGACCTACCTGCCTGAAGAAAAAGGTTTTGTTCGTGTGACCCAGGTTCAAGGCTTCTGGAAGTTTGTTCCAAAAGGTACAGACCAGGTCGAAGTGACCTATCAGGTTCACACCGAGCCAGGTGGTAGCGTGCCGTCGTGGCTGGCCAACAAGTTTGTGGTCGATGCACCCTTCAATACCYTGAAAGCCCTGAAAGCACGCGCCGAGAAGTAATACCGTGCTTTTGGCAAAGAGGCTGCCAACCGGCGGCCTTTTTC
>NZ_JBFTLU010000222.1:0-11135 GCF_056396605.1 Pseudomonas sp. 05T35 | reverse complement strand
GTCGTAAAACCATCCTCTGCGGTTTACCTGAAGAAATGCGGTGAATGATTTTACGACTGCTGCGCCCGAGCGCGGACCGAGCCGGACGCAGGCTGCGCCAGCTGCTACAGGGATCGTGTTGTGGCTCAAGAAGGCGTCGATACAGCCCGTCCGACAGGAATGTCTGTAGTAGTTAATCCCGATATCTGAAGGAAAGTTCTCTAAAAAATCAGGGCAAATCTGATTTTTCTGACCCTCGATCAACCCCCCTTGTCGCTCATGCAGAATCGCCCGCCTTCATTCTGCTTCAGAGACATCGGATGCTCACGCCTGCCCATCAACCGCGTTTCACGTTGACCCTTGACGGCGTCCAGAATGAGCTCAAAGTGCTTGAGTTCACGGGCAAGGAGGCCATTAGTCAGCCCTATCGTTTCGACCTGGAACTGGTCAGTGAACACCCGGATCTCGATCTCGAAAACTTCCTGCATCGTCAGGCTTTTCTCGGTTTTGATGCGCAAGGCGCAGGTGTTCACGGTCAGGTTTATCGTATCGCCCAAGGCGATTCGGGCACGCGCCTGACTCGTTATCAGATCAGTCTGGTGCCGCGCCTGGCCTATCTCGGTCAACGCACCAACCAGAGAATCTTCCAGCATAAAAGCGTTCCCGAGATCATCGCTCTGGTGCTCAAGGATCACGGCATTCTGGGTGATGCATTCGAGTTACAGCTTGGCAGCCAATACCCCAAGCGCGAGTACTGCGTGCAATTCGCCGAGAGCGATCTGGAATTTATTCAGCGGTTGTGTGCCGAAATMGGCATTCACTACCACTTCCAGCACAGCCCGCACGGCCATCTGCTGGTGTTCGGTGACGACCAGACAGTTTTCCGCAAACCGGCGCAGCCGACGCTTTACTTGCCAGGCAGCGGAATGGCCGCCGACCAGCCTGCGATCAAGCGCTTCAACGTCCGCCTGGAAACCCGCACCACCGCAGTCACCCGTCGCGACTATGACTTCCACAAACCCGGCCTGTTGCTGCAAAGCACCGTCGACAGCGAGCAGCGTTCGGTGTTGGAGGATTACCGCTACCCCGGTCAGTTCACCGATCGCGACCACGGCAAACACCTGGCGCAACGAGCGCTGGAGCGCCATGGCGCGGATTTCCGTCAGGCCGAAGGTCACAGTGATCAATCGGCGTTGCTCACCGGCCATTTTCTGAAGATCGCCGAGCACCCGCGCACAGAATGGAATGACCTGTGGCTACTGACTGAAATCGAGCATCACGGCCAGCAGCCGCAAGTGCTGGAAGAGTCAGCGGACAGCGGTGATTTTCAGGGCTATCGCAATACTTTTTTGGCGACACCGTGGGACGTACCGTTTCGCCCGCCATTGACCGAATACAAGCCGCGGGTACCGGGCTATCAGAACGCGGTCGTCACGGGGCCGAAAAACAGTGAAATCCATTGCGACGAGTTCGGGCGGGTCAAGGTGCTCTTCGCTTGGGACCGCGAAGGTCAGCGCAACGAGCATTCCAGTTGCTGGCTGCGAGTCGCCAGTGGCTGGGCTCATGACGGTTATGGCAGTGCGCTGATCCCGCGGGTTGGAATGGAAGTGTTGGTCGGGTTTGTCGATGCCGACCCGGACAAACCCATGGTGATGGCCTGCCTGCCGAATGGGACCAACCCGGTGCCGCTCGATCTGCCGGCGGACAAGACGCGCAGCATTTTTCGCAGCCAGAGCAGTCCCGGTGGCGGTGGTTACAACGAGCTGCGCATTGAAGACCGCAAGGGTGCCGAGGAAATTTATCTGCGAGCTCAGCGCGACTGGACCCGGCACGTATTGCACGACTTGCACACGCACGTGGGCAACCAGCGAAGTGTGGTGGTCGCGGGTCTCGATCGCCATGAACTGAAGGCTGACGAACAGCGCATCACCCACGGCAATCGCCGAACCGAAGTGAGGCGCAGCGATCACCTGGTGGTGGTCGGCGACCGGCACATTCGGGTGACCAACCAGGCGCTCAAAGCCAGTCAGCAATTCCATGTCAGCGCCGGCCAGCATGTGGTTATCGACGGTGGTGCCAGCGCGACAATTCAGGCGGGTGGGCAGTGGATCAACATCGGCCCCGACGGGATTTTCAGCAGTGTACCGATTGAGGTGGGTGGTGCGCCGATGCCGGTCATGAGTGCTGCACCGGCCTTGCCCGATAGGCTGTTGACACTCGTGGCAGTCACGGCAGCACTGCTGAGTGCCGCACAGATTCTGAGCCTGAAAAGCGACGCGCCGTTCTGCGAAGAATGCGAGCGCTGCAAGGAGGGTGTCTGTGCAGCCTGATGCCTTGTCACCTCATGCCTGGCTGGAGCGCCATCCGCTGAAACCTTCCGAGCAGTTGTTCGCGGTGTTGGGCAATGCCAGCTCTGCCGAGCCCCTTAAAGCCTGGCAACGCTCGATCACTATGCAAGCACCGAGCCCCATCTGGGCCGACACCGTTTACGCCGAGTGGGGAGTGGTGATGCCCTATGTCGGCATTGTCGCTGCGGGCAGTGAGTTTCTGGAGTGGGTCGCCACTACCGAGTCTCGCGACTGGGGTTGGCTGGCGGTGTCCTCTGCTCCTCAAGAGGCTCTGGTCGAACATCTGCGCAGCCTTACGCAAGCCCTGTTACCCAACGGCAACGCGGTATTTTTCCGCTTTTGGGACGGACGTTACTTGCTGCCGATTCTCCAGTCCGCACAGGTTGATGTCGCGCAACTGATGCCGCCGATAGGGCGCTGCCTGATCAATGGGCAGGCCCTGGAAATCGGTGGTTATGCGCTGAAAACATCGAGGGGGATGGAGCGGCTGATCAAATTCGGCAGCACGACCACGGCGGTGAGCACCGGCGATGACGATTTCATCTCCAGTGTGGCGCAGTGCCCGGCCGACGGGGTGTTGCAGATCGAGAGCACGTTCGAATCGGTCTACGACATTCCCTTGGGGAATATCCAGGTCGATGTGATTGCCGTGGAGGGCGGTGAAAAGACACCGGTCCTGCTGGATGAAAATGGCAAAGGGACGTTTAGGGGGACCGCCGGGAAGTTCTATCGGGTTCATGTCCAGAGCGAAGTGACAGAGGGGCAAATCGATGAGCTTTTCGATGCTTACGACGGATTGACCAAGGAGCTGGAACGCTGGCTGCGCAGCGAGTGGGAAGGGTTCAAGCCGCAGTGGTCGCAGCAGTCGGCGTCGGCATCGCTGGCGGCGGTGGGCAATGGAATGCTCGCCGGCAGTTGGGCGGCTATCGAGGGTGTTTGGGACAGCATTGGCCTGATTAGCGACATCCTCAAGGACCCAGCGAAGTTTGCCGAAAGGCTCGGTGGTAGTGGTACGGCCCTGGCCGATCTGGCGCAAAAGTCGCCGGAACTGATGGAAAAAGCCCTGCTGCTGGCCAGTGACGAAGCGGCGCTGTGTTTGTTGTTGCGCACTGCGAGTCTGTGGCTGGAAGCGTTACCGCCGAGTCAGATAGCCGGAACCACGGCAGAGGCAGTTTCGAAGGCAGTGGTCGAGCTGGTGATCGATCTGCTGATTGGCATCGTGCTGAGCTTTTTCGGGGTGGGCATCGCCTATCTGTCGGTGCGGCTGATGCGCTACGGCCAATACATCGTCGACGCCGCCCTGCGTTTCGTCGCTGCGATGTTCAAGATCATCGACAGCTTTATGGACTACGTCGACCGCTACAAAAAAGTCGCTGCACGAGGTGTCGTAGCGGGTCTGAAAAAGGGGCGGATGCAACTGCGCTGGAATGGCCGCAAGAACTCCACGCTGAATAAACGCGAGCCTTACGTCGACGTCCCGGCGCAGGCGAAAAACCCCAACGGCGACAGCGCCGATTCGGCAGATAAAACCGCCACCAACAAATGCCCGGTGTCGATGGTCACCGGCGAAGAGCTGCTGACCTTGGTCGATGGCTCGCTGGACGGGATTCTGCCGTTCGACTTCACCCGGCTCTATCGCACCAGCGCCGCCGAGATCGATAGCGGACTGGGCTTTGGCTGGAGCCATTCGCTGGCGCATCGCCTGGAAATCGACGGCGACAACGTCATCTGGATCGACCACGAAAACCGTCGTACGGCATTCCCGTTACCGAACGTCGAGCGCCCGGCGATCCATAACAGTCTGTCGCGGGCGGCGATTTATCTGGGTGATGAGCCCGAGGAACTGATCCTCGCCCAGGCCGGCGACGACKGGCGTTTTTATCACTTTCATAACGGTCGGCTGACAACAATCAGTGACGGTTACGACAACCGATTGCGCATCACCCGCGACCGTCAGGAACGCATCAAACGCCTCGACAACGGCGTGGGTCGCGCGTTGCTGTTGCGTTATGACCGCAGTTATTTGATCGCCGTCGATTACCAGCGCTTTGTCCCTGCCCCAACCCTCGACGAGGCCTGGCATACCGAGCAGACACTGGTCAGTTATCGCTACGACGAACGCGATCAACTGATCGAAGCGACCAACGCCGTGGGCGAAAGCGAGCGCTACGACTACGACGCTCAGCACGTCATTTTGCAGCGGCAATTGGCCGGTGGCGCGAGCTTTTTCTGGGAGTGGGAAAGGTCCGGCAAGGCTGCCAGGTGCATTCGGCACTGGGCGTCGTTTTCGCAGATGGATGCGCAGTACGTCTGGGATGACCAGGGCGGTGTCACTGTCCTGAATATCGATGGCAGCGAAGAGGTTTACGTCCATGACGATCGGGCGCGACTGGTGCGCAAGGTCGACCTGGAGGGTGGCGAGCATCTCAAGGCCTACGATGACAAAGGTCGGCTGATTGCCGAGCAGGATCCGCTGGGGGCTGTCACTGAGTACCGTTACGACGAGGCCGGACGGCTTGTCGCGCTGATTCCACCGGAAGACGAACCGACGGGCTACGAATACCGCGACGGTTTCCTGCATGCGTGGTATCGCGGCAAGGCCGTGTGGAAATATCAGCGCAATGTTCAGGGCGATGTCACTGAAGCGACCGATCCCGACGGGCATGTCACGCATTACCACTACGACCCTCGGGGGCGGCTGCTCTCGATCCGTTATCCGGACACCAGTCGGCATGTGTTCGTCTGGAACGGCTTGGGGCAACTGCTCGAAGAAACGTTGCCAGACGGTGGCCAGCGTCAGTTTTCCTACGATGCTTTGGGTCGGCAGATTACCCGGCGGGACGAACACGGTGCCGTCACCCGCTACCAATGGGATGCCGTCGGGCGACTGATTCAGACAACACTTCCCACCGGTGCCAGCCGCGCCTTCAGCTACAACGCCTACGGAAAAATCACCGCCGAACGCGATGAGCTGGGCCAGGTCACGCGCTACGAATACGCCGATGATTCGCATCTGGTCAGTCGTCGCATCAATGCCGACGGCACCCAACTGCGTTATCGCTACGACAACGCGCTGTTGTTGCTGACAGAAATCGAGAACGAATCCGGCGAAAAATATCAGCTGGACTACACGTTCAATGGCCTGATCCGACAGGAAACCGGTTTCGACGGCCGCCGTACTGCCTATTCCTACGACCTCAATGGCCATCTGCTGGAGAAAACCGAGTTCGGCGACGATGGCTCAACGCTGATCACCACCTATCAGCGGGACTCGGCAGGACGACTGCTGGTCAAGACGCTGCCCGATGGCGTCAACGTCGAGTACCACTATGACGGCCTTGGCCGACTGGTCAGCGTCGATGACGGTCATGACCACCCGTTGGAGTTCGAGTATGACCAGCAAGATCGGCTGATCACCGAACACCAGGGCTGGGGCACCTTGCGCTTTGGCTACGACGCCTGCGGCCAGCTCAATCGCCTGCGCCTGCCGGACAACAGCACACTTGATTATCACCACGCCAAGGGTGGGGCGCTGACGGCCATCGACCTCAACGGCACGCGGCTGACCACGCACGTCTTTGACGCGGGGCGCGAACAACAACGCCAGCAAGGCCAACTGCTTAGCCAGTATCACTATGACGAACAGGGCCGGTTGCAAGCCCACGCGGTCAACCAGTCAGACCGACCGCTGTACATGCGCCACTACAACTATGCGGTCAACGGCAATCTGGCCGCCATCGCTGACAGTCGCCATGGCCAGCGCAGCTATTACTACGACGCGCTCAACCGCCTGACCCGCGTACGCCATGCTCGCGGCGAACCGACGCAAAGCTTTGAACACGACCCGGCCGGCAACCTGCAAATGCACGATCGCCCGGGACTGGCGACGATCAAAGGCAACCGCCTGCTGCTGCAAGGCGACCGCCATTACGACTACGACGCCTTCGGCAATCTGATCTTTGAGCGCCGCGGCACCGGGCAGAAACTCGTCACCGAATACCGCTACGACTGCCAGCACCGCTTGATCGGCGTCACACTGCCGGATGGCAAAACCGCCAGCTACCGCTATGACGCCTTCGGTCGGCGCATCGCCAAAACCGTCGACGGCCATACCACCGAATTTTTCTGGCAAGGCGACAACCTCGTCGCCGAACGGGGTAAAGAACACTACCGCAGCTACCTCTACGAACCCGGCAGCTTCCGCCCGCTGGCCCTGCTCGACGGCTTCGGTCCGCGCAAGGCCTGCCCGTTCTACTACCAACTCGACCACCTCGGCACCCCGCAGGAACTCACCGACTACAGCGGCGAAATCGTCTGGTCGGCGACCTACAAAGCCTACGGAAAACTCGCCAGCCTGAAACACTTCGGCGAAGAACAGCTCGAGCAGCCGTTGCGCTTTCAGGGGCAGTACTTCGACGCCGAAAGCGGCCTGCACTACAACCGCCATCGCTACTACAATCCGGACATCGGCCGCTACCTGACGCCGGATCCGAGCAAATTGGCGGGCGGGCTGAACGGCTACCAGTACACCCCGAATCCGACGGGGTGGATTGACCCGCTGGGGCTGAACGGAAATTGTCCGCCGCCGAACAAGCCGGGGTGTAAGGCACCGGATGATGTGGGGGGCGTGGCGGTTGATGAGGGCGAGCCGCCGCTGCCGAAGCTGGCGGGTGAGCAGCGGCGGGCGAGGATTGATGAGTTGGCGGAGGCGAATGCCAAACGGCGGGTCCTAGAGTTTGAGGACAAATACGACATGCACACTGTTCAAAAGCACAGCTCAGAAATACCTGATGTGGCGCTAAAGCAACGGGCTATTAATGGTGCGAATCCTCATACKGGTAAAATTCCGAAAGGTGCAAATGGGAGTCTGAGTTCTCAGTTCAGTAACTGGCGGGTTCATTTCAATGCTTTGAATAAAGCCACGACAAGGAGAAGCTTAGGGCTGGATCCTTTTACGGGGAAAGACCACAACAAAGATCCCATTGTAAGGTTAGAGCTGCCGGGAGCAGGTCGTGGTTACAGGCCTAACAAAAAAGACAAAGACAATCCTAAGTTGAACGAAGAATTGAACTGGTTTGAAGTTAAGTTTGATAAAGATGACGTGACGCGACCATATACAGGTTTTCCTACGGAGGGTAGGTGATGCTGCGGGATCCATTTTTGAATGAAGAGTTTGAGCCTGATCTGATGTGGTTCATTGGCGTTTTCGATGTGTACGATCGCGAAGAAACCCTAGGTGCAGAACTTGAGGTGTATGACCCTGACAATGCGACTGATAGGGCGGTATTGATTAGTAAGTACAGCCTGAATTTAAATTATTTGTCCTATCGGCATAAATTTGTACTGGTAGAAGCTCTAGCAGGAAAGTTGAGTGACCAAAGCTATGATTTTCAGCATTTGTTTGAAATTGATGAGGAGGAAGCTGCGAGTTGGCCTCGGGGAGAGTGGTATAGATTGAAAGATCCTCGGGGTTTTCTCCAAGATGTTTATATGTTGGCTCTGGAGGCTTGGAAAAGTGATCTTCATAACGCCAGCCTTGAAGATCAGTCTACCTGGTAGCAGCCGTCGAAAGATTTCGCTGCGCACTCGATCGCGGGCAAGCCTTGCTCCTATAGGCCCGCATCAATGATCATGGTTTGTCCGCCCGCTCAGCTGCGAACCCCTGACGCTGGGCGCGGTACAAGGTAAACTTCGTCTCCTTCGCAGGAGCAGCCATGAATTATCGTCACGCCTTCCACGCCGGCAATCACGCCGATGTGTTCAAACACCTGACCTTGACCCGCCTCATCGCCTTGATGTCGCGCAAGGAGCAGCCGTTTGCCTATCTCGACACCCACGCCGGCATTGGTCTGTATGACCTGCAGGGCGATCAGGCGAGCCGTACCGGTGAATACCTGGAAGGCATCGCACGCTTGTGGGGCGAGCAGGATCTGCCGCCGCTGACCGCCGATTACATGCGCGTCTTGCATGAGATGAACCCGGATGGCGAGTTGCGCTACTACCCGGGCTCGCCTGAGCTGGCGCGGCGTTTGACCCGTCCGCAGGACCGGGTATTGCTCAACGAGAAGCACCCGGAAGACGGGTTGTTGCTCAAGGACAACATGAAGGGCGATCGCCGAGTCAAAGTGCACCTGGGCGAAGGCTGGCACGTGCCACGGGCGCTGTTGCCGGTGCCGGAGAAGCGTGGGTTGATGCTGATTGATCCGCCGTTCGAGAAGCTCGACGAAATGCAGCGTTGCGCCGCGTCGCTGAAAGAGGCGATTGGCCGGATGCGTCAAACCGTGGCGGCGATCTGGTACCCGGTGAAGGATCAGCGCATGTTGCGTCGTTTCTATCAGGACCTGGCGGGCACCGGTGCGCCGAAGTTGTTGCGCGTGGAGTTGCTGGTGCATCCGCTGGATACGCCGAACAGCCTGAACGGTTCAGGGCTGGCGATTGCCAATCCGCCGTGGGGGCTTGAGGAAGAGTTGCGCGAGTTGCTGCCGTGGCTGTCGAAGAAGCTTGGCCAGACCCAGGGCGGGTGGCAGATGGATTGGTTKATCGCTGAGTAATGTGTGGCGAGGGAGCTTGCTCCCGCTCGGCTGCGAAGCAGTCGTAAAATCGGTATACAGGTTCTATCTGAAAGAACATTGTCACTGATTTTAGGGCCGCTTCGCGCCCCAGCGGGAGCAAGCTCCCTCGCCACAGGTACTGTGTTCACCCATCAAATCGGGCAGGTCACGCCCGTACCGCCAATCCCGCAATACCCTTCAGGGTTTTTTGCCAGGTATTGCTGGTGATAGGCCTCGGCGTAGTAGAACGTCGGGGCTTCTTCGATTTCAGTGGTGATAGTGCCGAGGCCGGCCTTGGTCAGTTCAGCCTGGAACACTTCCTTGCTGGCCTTGGCCGCTGCCAATTGGCTTGGGTTGGTGGCGTAGATCACCGAGCGGTACTGGGTGCCGATGTCGTTGCCCTGGCGCATGCCCTGAGTCGGGTTGTGCAGTTCCCAGAACATCGCCAGCAATTGTTCGTAGCTGACCTTTTCCGGCTCGTAGACCACGAGCACGACTTCGCTGTGGCCGGTCAGGCCCGAGCAGACTTCTTCGTAGGTCGGGTTCGGGGTGAAGCCACCGGCGTAACCCACGGCTGTGCTGTACACACCTTCGCGCTGCCAGAAGCGCCGCTCTGCGCCCCAGAAGCAACCCAGGCCGAAGATCGCGAAGTCCACATTGCCCGGAAACGGACCCAGCAGCGGATGGCCGTTGACGAAGTGTTCGTCCGGTACTTTTATCGGGGTTTCGCGGCCAGGCAGCGCTTGTTCTTTAGTCGGGAGCACGTTTTTGTTCACCAGGATTTCCGAGCGCAGAACCATGATCAGTCCTCTCAGTCAGGTTGGGATGTTCGATACCTTCGGCGACCACTTTGATCTTGAGGTTATGGGCCATGGCGATCACGGCCGAGGTRATTTCCATGTCGTCCTGGTTGTCCGGGATTTCATGGATGAAGCTGCGATCGATCTTGATGATGTCGATCGGGAATTTTTTCAGGTAGCTGAGCGATGAATAACCGGTGCCGAAGTCGTCCATGGCCAGGGTCAGGCCCAGACGCTTGAGTTGGTCGAGCTGCAAGTGGGTATCTTCGGTGGCTTCCAGCAGCAGGCCTTCGGTCAGTTCCAGCTCCAGCAAGCGCGCGGGCAGCTGTTCTTCCTTGAGGATGTTGGCAATCGACGAAACCAGGTCCGGATCGGAAAACTGCTTGGGCGACAGGTTGATCGCCACCTGCAAATTGCCGAGTCCGGCGGCGGTCAGCTCTTTGCTCATGCGACACGCCTGACGGGCAATCCATTTGCCGATGGGAATGAYCAGGCCGGTTTCTTCGGCGACGCTGATGAACTGATCCGGGCGGATCATGCCCTTTTCCGGATGGTTCCAGCGCAGCAACGCTTCCATTCCCAGCAAGCGCCCGGAGCGCAGGCACAACTTGGGCTGATAGAACACGTCCAGCTCGTTCTGGGTCAGGGCGCGGCGCAGGTTGTTTTCCACGAACAGCTTGTAGCTGGCCTCGGCGTTCAGCGCTTCGGTAAACACCTGAACCTGATGTTTGCCGTTGGCCTTGGCCTTGTGCAGCGCGAGCCCCGCGTTACGCATCAGGGTCTGCGGATCGCGGCCGTGCAGTGGCGCACAGGCCAGGCCCACGGAGCCCGTAACGCTGATCAACTGGTTGTCGACGAACATCGGCTTATCCAGCGTCATCAACAATTGGCTGGCGATCTGTTGGCCGGCTACAAGGTGGGTGTCGTCGAGCAGCACCGCGAACTCGTTACTGGCGAAACGCGCCAGGCTGCCGCTCGGGCTCAGGCTGTTGCGCAGCCGCCGGGCCAGGCTGATCAGCAGTTTGTCGCCGGTCTGATGGCCGAGGCTGTCATTGATCCGCTTGAAGTTGTCGATGTCCACCAGCAGCAGGCAGATCGGGCTGTCGCTGTCGCGGGCGAAACGCTCGTCGAGGTTGCGGATGAACGCCGGACGGTTGCCCAGGTTGGTCAGGTTGTCGGTGTAGGCCAGGCGCTCGATACGTTGCTGGGCGAGCTTGGTCTGGGTGATGTCTTCGTAGATGCCGATGTAGTGGGTCAGTTCACGATTGTCGCCGTAGACCTTGGAGATCGACAGCTGGCCCCAGTACGGTTCGAGGTTTTTGCGTCGGCTCTTGAACTCGCCCTGCCAGCTGTTGCTCTTGGCCAGGCTTGAAGGCGCGTCGAACAGCAGTTCGCTGAGGTTCTCCAGCGCCGGCAGTTCCGACAGCCGATGGCCGTGGACTTCTTCGGTGCTGTAC
>NZ_JBFTLU010000221.1:0-7126 GCF_056396605.1 Pseudomonas sp. 05T35 | reverse complement strand
TTACTCGCAGTCACCCTGATCATTTGGCATGCGCTGCTCTGGGGTATTTCCCTGACCATCATTCCCGGCATCGCTGCCTGGCAATTGTTGCGCCGCCGCCCACTGCACCGGATTCGAGCGATTCAGGCCAGTGCGCAATCCATTGTCGCCGGCAAACTGACCCAACGCCTGCCGCTGTCGGATCGACGCGACGAACTGGATATGCTCGCGGCTATCGCCAACGCCATGCTTGATCGCATCGAGCGGTTGCTGAATGAAGTCAAAGGTACATGCGACAACATTGCCCATGACTTGCGCACCCCCCTCACCCATATACGGACGCAGCTCTACCGCATTCAACAACAGGCCAGTGAAGGTTCGCCGCAGGCCTTGCAAATGAACAAGGTCATTGCCGAAGCCGATACGTTGATGGCGCGCTTTCGCGGCCTGCTGCGCATCTCTGAACTGGAAGATCATCAGCGTCGCTCCGCGTTCATCCAGTTCGATCCAATGACGTTGTTGAAGGAGGTTCATGACTTCTATTTGCCGCTTGCCGAGGAGCGCCAACTCACCCTGCGGTTGCAGCTACCGCAATCGCTGCCGTCCCTGGACGGCGACCGGGCATTGCTGTTCGAAGCGCTGGCCAACCTGCTGAGCAATTCGATCAAGTTCACACCGCACGGCGGTGAGGTCATCCTCAAGGCCGTCAGTCATGAAGGCAGCACACGGATCGAAGTGTTGGACTCCGGCCCGGGAATTCCTCCCGCTGAACGAGAGGCGGTATTCCAGCGCTTCTATCGCTGCGACAGCGCTCACCAGCAGAGCGGCTTCGGACTGGGACTATCGATTGTTGCCGCGATCATCGATCTGCACGGGTTCAGACTGGAGGTCGGAACCCGTGAGCATGGAGGCGCTCGGCTGATTCTGGATTGTCGTCCCGATTAGATCCGGTTCGGGCAAAACCTTAGTGCGCCGATCTGGCCAGTTTCAGTCGCGCACGACGGCCCCTGGATGTGTTTACCCCGGCATGCATCTAAAGTCGCCAGTCTGTGCGACTTGCTGACCGTGGGAGTCCTCCAGACGTGCACTGACTTCCTGCCCCAGGCTCGACTCCACCAGTGTGTAGTGTTCGCCCGCCTTGAATTGGTTGTAGTGGACCTCGCCTTGACAGTCCTGCTGGTTCGAGTCACCACTCGGGATCTCGAACAGCGTCACGGCCAGATCATGAGCACCGGGGGTCACTTCGAAAAAGCGTCCGTCATCGATACGTTTGCCATCCACCCGTTCCGCCAGCATGTCATTGGGTGCCTCATCCCGAAGCCCGATCCAGGCCATGCCCGGATCAGGTTTTGGCATCGGGCCGGCACAGGCGGACAACAGACAGGCCACGCTCAGGCCAGGAATCAGCAGCAGTTGTTTAAGTGTCATCGAATGACTCTCTCTCATGTAAAAAACACAGACCCCGGCATGCCTGCAGGTCAATCACCAATCGTTGGAAAGCTGGTCTACAAACACTTGAAGCGGTCGCTTTGCGCGACTTGCTTGCCGTGGGAATCGACCAGGCGGGCGCTGGCGGACTGCCCCTCGCTCGACGTATTTATCTGGTAATGCTCACCTGCCTGAAAGCCGCTGTATTGAAGATGCCCCATGCAAGTGGGCTCGACCGAGTCGCCATCTGCCCCGGTCAGCAGCGTCATCTGCAGGCGATGAGCGCCAGGCTTGACCTCGAAATAGCGACCATCGTCGACTCGCCGGCCATCGACCCGATCCGCCAGCAAACTGCTGCTCGAGGGTTGTTGCAGACCAATCCAGGCGTCGCTCGGATCGGACTTGGGAACCGGCCCCGCACAGGCGGACAACAGGCAGGCCAGGCCAAGACCTGGAATCAGTAACAGGGGTTTGAATGTCATTGAAAAAAACCTCGCAAATGACAGCCGATGTCGTCGTCAGGGTTGAAAGCAGCCCATCGGCTTGAGCATCAGAGTGGCGAGACAGGCAGGTGCAGACAAATGAATCCAGGTGAAAGGATTTTCAGGAAATCGGTAAAAATTTCTTCATTCCGGTGAAGGCAAATTGTTAGTTTGCAACCGCAAGACTGCCGAGGATTGCAACTCAACTCCTCGGAGGTTTACGGCATGCTCGGGCTGGTAAAGACTGCACTGCTAAAGCCCTACACGTTTATCGTGCTGGCAATTTTCATCTGCATCATCGGGCCCATGGCTGCGCTGCGCACACCGACCGATGTCTTCCCCGACATCGGCATTCCGGTGATTGCAGTGGTCTGGCAATACAACGGACTGGCCCCGCAGGATATGGCCGGACGGGTGATCTATACCTATGAGCGCTCCCTGAGCACCACGGTCAACGACATCGAACATATCGAGTCGCAATCGCTGCCGGGCATGGGCATCGTCAAGATTTTCTTCCAGCCAGGCGTCGATATCCGTACCGCCAATGCCCAGGTTACGGCGGTGTCACAGACAGTCCTGAAACAGATGCCCCCGGGGATTACCCCGCCGCTGGTCCTGAACTACAGCGCCTCCACGGTGCCAATCCTGCAGATGGCGTTCTCCAGCCCGACCCTGTCGGAAGCGAAAATTCGCGACCTGGTGCAGAACAGTATCCGCCTGCCACTGACTTCGGTCCCGGGCTTGGCGATCCCCACCCCCATGGGCGGCAAGCAGCGCCAGATCACCCTCGACCTCGACCCTCAGGCGCTGGCTGCCAAGGGGCTCTCGGCGCAGGACGTGGGTAACGCGTTGGCGGCTCAAAACCAGATCATCCCGGTGGGCACCGCCAAGCTCGGCCCCAATGAATACACGGTGTTGCTCAACAACAGCCCGCAAGCCATCGACGAACTCAACGACCTGCCGATCAAGACGGTCGACGGCGCGCTGATCACCATCGGCCAGGTGGCCCACGTGCGTGACGGCTCACCGCCACAGACCAATATCGTGCGAGTCGACGGCCGACGCGCCGTGCTGATGCCTGCCTTGAAGAACGGCAACATCTCCACCCTGTCGATCATCGACGGCATTCGCCAGATGCTGCCGCGCATCAATGAAACCCTGCCACCATCGCTCAAGACCTCGTTGCTGGGCGACGCTTCGGTGTTCGTCAAACAGTCGGTGGGCAGCGTAGCCCGGGAAGGCATCATCGCCGCCTTGCTGACCAGCGCGATGATTCTGCTGTTTCTCGGCAGCTGGCGTTCGACCCTGATCATCGCAGCCTCGATTCCGCTGGCGGTGCTGTCGGCCATCGCCCTGCTGGCCGCCAGCGGCCAGACCCTGAACGTCATGACCCTTGGAGGGCTGGCGTTGGCGGTGGGGATTCTGGTGGACGATGCCACGGTGACCATCGAGAACATCAACTGGCATCTGGAACAAGGCAAGGCGGTGAAGACCGCGATCCTCGACGGTGCGAAACAGATTGTCGGTCCGGCCTTCGTATCGCTGCTGTGTATCTGCATCGTGTTCGTGCCGATGTTCCTGCTGCAGGGCATCGCCGGATACCTGTTCCGGCCGATGGCCCTGGCGGTGATCTTCGCCATGGCCAGTTCGTTCATCCTCTCGCGGACACTGGTGCCAACCCTCGCGATGTTCCTGCTCAAACCTCATGTGCCCGAGCAAGGTCCGGGGCATCACCCGGAAGATGAATTCATCAATCATCATGAGGGCGAACATCACCACACGCCTCGGCATCCGTTGCTGCAAGCGCTGCTGAATTTCCAGCAGGGATTCGAACAGCGATTTTCAAACCTGCGGGACACCTACTACGGGTTGCTGCAACTGGCTCTGGAATACCGCAAGCGATTCCTGTTGGGATTTCTGGCCTGTGTCCTGGCTTCCTTTGCGCTGCTACCGAGCCTGGGCCAGGACTTTTTCCCGGCCACCGACGCCGGCGCGCTGTCCTTGCACGTGCGCTTGCCACTGGGCACGCGGATCGAAGAAAGCGCTGCGGCCTTCGACCGGATCGAAGCACGCATTCGCGAGATCATTCCGGCCGAGCAACTGGACACGATCGTCGACAATATCGGTATCCCGCTGAGCGGTATCGACATGGCCTACAGCAACAGCGGCACCATCGGTCCCCAGGACGGTGACATTCAAGTCACCCTCAAAACGGAACACAGCCCCACCGCCGACTACGTGAAGCGGCTGCGCGAGGCCTTGCCCGAAAGCTTCCCCGGCAGCCATTTCGCTTTTCTGCCAGCGGACATCAGCAGCCAGATCCTCAACTTCGGCGCACCGGCACCGCTGGACGTGAAAATCTCCGGACCCGATAGCAACGCCAACCGTGCCTACGCGGTGGAACTGGAGCGACGCCTGCAACATGTGGCCGGTATTGCCGACCTGCGAATCCAGCAGTCCACCGGTTATCCGTCGCTGCAAGTCAAGGTCGACCGACTGCGGGCCAATGGCCTGGGCATCACCGAACGTGACGTGACCAACAGCATGGTCGCGTCCCTGGCCGGCAGCTCCCAGGTCGCGCCGACCTTCTGGCTAAACCCGGCCAACGGCGTGTCGTATGGAGTGGTCGCGGCCACCCCGCAATATCGCCTGGACAGCCTGCCATCGCTGGAAGCGTTGCCGGTCACCGGCAGTGACGGGCGCTCGCAGATCCTCGGCGGCCTGGCGAGCATTTCCCGGGGGCAGAGCGAGGCGGTCGTCAGTCACTACAACGTCATGCCGACCCTGGACCTGTACGCCAACGTGCAGGGCCGTGACCTCGGCGGCGTGGCCAAGGACATCCAGAAAATTCTGGACGACACCGCTTCCTTGCGACCCAAGGGTTCGGTGATCAGYCTGCACGGGCAAATCGACGCCCTGCATGAAGCCTTCAGTGGGCTGAGCTTCGGCTTGCTGGGTGCGGTGGTGCTGATTTATCTGCTGATCGTGGTCAATTTTCAGTCCTGGGTCGATCCGTTCGTGATCATCACCGCCCTGCCCGCAGCGCTCGCCGGGATTGTCTGGATGCTCTTTCTCAGTGGCACCTCGTTATCGGTGCCGGCTCTGACCGGGGCAATCCTTTGCATGGGGGTGGCTACCGCTAACTCGATTCTGGTGGTCAGCTTCTGTCGCGAACGCCTGGCGGAACATGGCGATGCCCTCAAGGCGGCGCTGGAAGGCGGCTACACGCGCTTTCGCCCGGTGTGCATGACGGCCCTGGCGATGATCATCGGCATGCTGCCGCTGGCCCTGTCCGAAGAACAGAACGCACCACTGGGCCGCGCCGTCATCGGCGGCCTGATCCTCGCGACCACTGCCACTCTACTGTTCGTTCCGGTGGTGTTCAGCCTGGTCCACGGACGTCAATCTCGCGCTATTGCTGAAGAAAATTTTGCTGGAGAAAGCTCTCATGTCGCCTGATCAAAAACCGTCGCGCAAACGCCTGATGCTGGTGGGCATCGGAGGCCTGACCCTGGCCGCGCTGCTGGTCGCTAACGGCCTGGCCGCCCGCACCCGCCATGAAAAAGCCGTAGCCGCCTGGACCGAAACCGCAGCCGTACCGCAAGTCAGCGTGTTCCAGCCGCAACAGAACATTCACGGCGATAGCCTGCGTCTGCCAGCCCATCTGGAAGCCTGGAGCAAGGCACCGATTCATGCCCGGGTCAGCGGCTACCTCAAGGACTGGAAAACCGACATTGGCACTCAGGTCAAAGCCGGGCAGATCCTCGGCGAAATCGACAGCCCGGACCTCGATCAGCAGGTCGCGCAGACCCATGCGCGGCTGATCCAGGAGCAGGCCAACGCACGCCTCRCCGAAACCACCGCGACCYGCTGGCAAAACCTGCTGGCGACGCATTCGGTGTCGCGTCAGGAAGCTGATGAAAAACGCTCCAATGCCGCAGCAGCCAGGGCCAACGCCCAGGCAGCCGCCGCCGATTACGCCCGGCTCTCGGCGCTGGAAGACTACAAAACCATTCGTGCTCCGTTCGCCGGGACCATCACCGCCCGCAACACCGATATCGGCCAGTTGATCRAGGCTGACAGCGACAGCGATCCGGAGCTGTTCGACATCGCTGACACTCATCAACTGCGCCTGTATGTGCCGGTGCCGCAGAACTACGCCAGCGTGATCCGCCCCGGCATGCAAGCCCAATTGATCGTGCCGGAACACCCCGGCCAGCACTTCAGCGCCAGACTGATCGGTGACTCCACCGCCGTCGACCGCCTATCCGGGACCTTGCTCGCACAGTTTGTCGCCGACAACCCGGACGGGGCGTTGCTGCCCGGTGACTATGCCGAAGCCACGCTGCAGATTCCGGCCGACACTCATGGCGTGAGCATTCCCGCCAGCTCGCTGATCTTCCGCGCCCAAGGCACTCAAGTGGCCGTGCTCGACCCGGATAACCGTGTGCACTTGCGCGATATTCATATCGGTCTGGACCTGGGTGCACGGCTGGTCATTGACCAGGGCTTGAAGCCTGCGGACCGTGTCGTCGACAACCCACCGGATGCGTTGCGTGAAGGCGACGCCGTACAACTGGCCGACGCCGGAGGTACTCATGCGCCCAAGGCTTGAACCTCTCGCCGCAGTGCTGGCCATGGCGCTGACTCTGCAGGGCTGTTCGCTGGCGCCAAGCTACAAGGCGCCGCCGATCAACTTGCCCGCACAATACCGCGAACAGACCAGCGACGGTCCCTGGCACATGGCCAAACCCACCGAACAGCTGCCTTCGCAATGGTGGCAGTTATACCAGGACCCGCGTCTGGACAACCTGCAACAGCAACTGCTCAAGGCCAACCCGGACCTGGCGGCAGCCCTCGCACACTTTGATGCGGCGCAGGCTTACGCCGGCCAACTGCATGCCGGGCTGTTCCCCCAGGTCACCGCCAGTGCRCAGCCGCTGCGCCAGCGCCAGTCGGACAACCGACCCTTACGCGGGGCCACCCAACCGTCGGTGTACAACAGCAATACCGCAGGCTTCGCACTGAGCTTCGACCTCGACCTGTGGGGGCGGATTCGCAACCAGGTGGCCGCCGGCGATGCCCAGGCCCAAGCCTCTGCCGATGACCTCGCCGCCGCTCGTTTGAGCCTGCAGCATCAACTGGCAACGCTGTATGTCCAGCTCAATGGCCTCGATGCCCAGAGCAAGATCCTCACCAGCTCCCTCGATGATTACGGCCAGGCCCTGCAACTGACC
>NZ_JBFTLU010000220.1:0-9573 GCF_056396605.1 Pseudomonas sp. 05T35 | reverse complement strand
GCCAACGGCGTTCATCGCCAGGAAGCTGATCCGGCTCAGCGGATTGTCAGGGTCCTTGTTCGATAGCCACAGGTCGGCGCCACAGATCGGCTTGATCCCGGCGCCCATGGCGTTTTTGTAGAACTTGACCAGGGAACACATGTTGTTCTGGTCGGTGACCGCCACGGCAGGCATGTTCATGCCGACCAGGGTCTTGACCAGCGGTTTGATCCGCACCAGACCGTCGACCAGGGAGTATTCAGTGTGCAGGCGTAGGTGAACGAATGAAGCCGGCATAGTGATCCTGTCTGAAAACATGAAGACAACAAGGCCCGGATTGTACCGGGCCTTGGCAAAAACATCAGCCTTGAGACTAGCTCTCGATCAAACCCTCGCGGGCCTCATAAGCAAGGCGCACCGGCGCGAACGAACGCCGGTGAATCGGTGTCGGCCCCAGTCGGGCCAAGGCCTCCAGATGGACGGGCGTCGGGTAGCCTTTGTGGCCGCCGATGCCGTAACCCGGGTAAATCAATTCGAATGCCGCCATTTCGCGATCACGGCTGACTTTCGCCAGAATCGATGCCGCTGCGATGGCCGGGACCTTGCTATCGCCTTTGACCACGGCTTCAGCCGGCATGGCCAGTTTCGGACAGCGGTTGCCGTCGATCATCGCCAGTTTCGGCGTGATGTGCAGGCCTTCGACGGCACGCTGCATGGCCAGCATGGTAGCGTGCAGAATATTCAGTTCGTCGATTTCTTCGACTTCGGCACGTGCAATGCACCAGCTCAGGGCTTTCTCGCGGATTTCGTCGTAGAGCTTTTCACGGCGCGCTTCGGTGAGCTTCTTCGAGTCATTGAGCCCGAGGATCGGCCGGCTCGGATCGAGGATCACCGCCGCCGTCACCACTGCGCCGCAGAGCGGGCCGCGACCGACCTCATCGACACCGGCGACCAGGTCTTCGGCGTCTGCGACGAGGGTAAAATCCAGGCCCATTTGCATCTTTACGTTACTCATTGAGATTTGCCGATCAGATTGAGGACGGCATCTGCGGCCTGATTCGAGGCGTCGCGACGCAAGGTCCGATGAATCTGGTCAAAACCGGTGGTTTGCTCTTCACCGCCATCGATCAATGGCGACAGCGTCAGCGCCAATGCCTCGGGGGTCGCATCGTCTTGCAGCAACTCGGGCACCAGCAGACGCTGAGCCAGCAAATTCGGCAAGGAGATGTAAGGGCTTTTCACCATGCGCTTGAGGATCCAGAACGTCAGCGGCGCCAAGCGGTAAGCCACGACCATCGGCCGCTTGTACAACAGGGCTTCCAGGGTTGCGGTTCCCGAAGCAATCAGCACCGCGTCGCAAGCGGCCAGCGCCTGATGGGAGCGGCCATCGAGCAAGGTCACCGGTAAATCACGGCCAGCCAACAGCTCTTCGAGCTGCACGCGGCGTTCAGGGCTGGCGCACGGCATGACGAACCGCACACCGGGACGCATGGCCCGCAAACGCTCGGCGGTGTCGAGGAACAAGGCACCCAGGCGCCCAACCTCCCCGCCCCGGCTGCCCGGCATCAGCGCAACCAGCGGGTCGTCTTCTGGTAATCCCAGTTCGGCGCGCGCAGCCGAGCGGTCAGCCTCAAGGGGAATCGCATCGGCCAGCGAGTGGCCGACAAATCTCACCGGCACGCCTTTCTCTTCGTAGAATCTGGCTTCAAACGGGAACAGCGTGAGCATCAGATCGCAGCCTTCGCGAATCTTCAGCACGCGCTTTTGACGCCATGCCCAAACCGATGGACTGACGTAATGCACGGTCTTGATTCCGGCCTGACGCAGCTTAAGTTCGATGTTAAGGGTGAAATCCGGAGCGTCGATGCCGATGAAAACATCCGGCTTTTCGGCGATGAGGGTCGCGATCAGTTTTTTGCGGCGAGCCAACAGCTCACGCAAGCGGCCGAGCACCTCGACCAGGCCCATGACCGCCAGACGCTCCATCGGGAAGTAAGAGGTCAGGCCTTCAGCCTGCATCAGCGGTCCGCCGACACCGATGAACTCAATCGCAGGATGCTGTGCCTTGAGCGCACGCATCAGACCCGCACCCAGAATATCGCCGGAGGCTTCGCCCGCCACCAGTGCAATACGCAGACTGGCCATGATTAACGGGTGATGCCGCGAGTCGAAGACTGAATGGAGTCACGGAATATCGCAACTTCCGGGAACTCTTCCGACGGCTCGGCCAACTCGACAAGCGCTTGTTCGACTGTCAAACCCTGGCGATAAACCACTTTGTAGGCGCGGCGTAATGCGTGGATCGCCTCTTCGCTGAAACCACGGCGACGCATGCCTTCGAAGTTCATGCTACGGGCTTCGGCAGGGTTGCCGAACACCGTGACATAGGCTGGAACGTCCTTGCCAATGGCGGTGCCCATACCAGAAAAGCTGTGGGCGCCAATATGGCAATACTGATGAACCAGGGTAAAGCCGGACAGGATCGCCCAGTCATCGACGTGCACATGACCGGCCAACGCGGTGTTGTTGACCAGGATGCAGTTATTGCCGATAACGCTGTCATGGCCAATATGGGCATAAGCCATGATCAGGTTGTGGTCGCCCAAGGTCGTTTCGGAGCGATCCTGAACAGTGCYACGGTGAATGGTCACGCCTTCACGGATGACATTGTGGTCACCGATCACCAGACGGGTTTCTTCACCCTTGTACTTCAAATCGGGCGTGTCCTCACCTACCGAGGAAAACTGGTAAATGCGGTTGTGCTTACCGATACGTGTCGGCCCTTTGAGAATCACGTGCGGGCCGATCACTGTTCCCTCGCCGATTTCCACACCTGCGCCGACGATCGACCACGGGCCGACCTCGACGTCGTCGGCCAGAATGGCCGTCGGATCGATGATTGCGCGAGGGTCAATCAAACTCATAGTTTGCGTTCCGCACAGATGATTTCAGCAGAGCAGACTGGCTTGCCATCGACCGAAGCCTGGCATTCGAACTTCCAGATCTGACGCTTGCAGCTGATGAACTTCGCTTCAAGAATCAACTGATCACCCGGCAGAACCGGCTGGCGGAAACGCAGCTTGTCGGAGCCGACGAAGTAGTAAAGCGTGCCATCGGCAGGCTTGACGTCGAGCATTTTGAAACCAAGGATCCCGGCAGCCTGAGCCATCGCTTCGATGATCAGTACGCCCGGCATGATTGGATGCGCCGGGAAGTGACCATTGAAGAACGGCTCGTTGATGCTGACATTCTTGTAGGCGCGAATGCGCTTGCCCTCAACATCCAGCTCCACTACCCGGTCCACCAACAGGAACGGGTAACGGTGAGGCAGGTATTCGCGAATCTCGTTGATGTCCATCATTTCGGGGGGAAGCCTATGTAAAGATTGGGAGCGCGCGACTGACGCACACTCCTCTAGCAAATCAAGGAGGCAGTCTAACGGCTGTGCACACTTGATATGGAAATGGTATCAGCCATCTGATGAAGCATTGCTGTCAGGGGTCACGTCCCCAACACGCTTTTCCAGCTGTCGCAGGCGTCGCGCGATATCATCGAGCTGACGGATACGTGCCGCGCTTTTGCGCCACTCGGCAGCCGGTTGCATAGCTGTCCCGGAGGAATAGGAACCCGGCTCGGTAATCGAGTGAGTCACCATGGTCATCCCGGTCAGGAATACGTTGTCGCAAATATCAATGTGTCCGACCAGCCCCACACCACCCGCCAGCATGCAGTGCTTGCCGATTTTGGTGCTGCCGGAAATCCCCACGCACGCCGCCATGGCCGTGTGATCACCGACTTGCACGTTGTGGGCGATCTGAATCTGGTTATCGAGCTTCACGCCATTGCCGATGATGGTGTCGGCCAGCGCACCGCGGTCGATGGCGGTATTCACGCCAATCTCCACATCGTCACCGATCAATACCCCACCCACCTGGGCGATCTTCTGCCAGATGCCTTTTTCGTTGGCAAAACCAAAGCCTTCACCACCGAGCACGGCACCGGACTGAATCACCACGCGCTTGCCGATGCGTACGTCGTGGTACAGCGTCACACGCGGGGCCAACCAACCGCCCTCACCGATCTCGCTGCGCGCACCGATGAAGCAGTGGGCACCGACCGTCACACCTGCAGCAATTCGCGCAGCGCTTTCGATCACGGCAAACGCGCCAATGCTCGCAGCCGGATCAACCACTGCGTCCACTGCCACCACCGCTGTCGGATGGATACCGGCAGCAGCCTTGGGCTTGGGATCGAACAGATGGGAGACCCGGGCATACGCCGCATAGGGATCAGGCACAACCAGCGCATCACCGGCAAAACTTTCTGCGTCAGCGGCCTTCAGCAACACAGCTGCGGCCTGGCTGTCGGCCAGATATTTACGGTATTGGGGGTTTGCCAGAAAGCTCAACTGAGCTGGGCCAGCCTCCTGCAAGGTGGCCAGCCCAGTGATTTCTTTCTCCGCGGAGCCACGGAGAGTGGCCCCGAGGAACTCGGCCAATTGGCCGAGCTTTATAGTCGCTGTCATGGATTACTTCAGCTGATTCATGCGCTCGATAACCTGGCGAGTGATGTCGTACTGAGGCTTGACATCAATCACTGCGCCACGCTCGAAGACCAGGTCAAAAGCACCTTTCTTGATGACTTCTTCCACAGCGCTGTCCAGTTTCGGCTTGAGCTGCTTCAGCATTTCACGGTCAGCAACGGCTTTGGCTTCGTTCAGCTCTTTGGACTGGAACTGGAAGTCACGGGCCTTTTGCTTGAATTCAAGTTCAAGACGCTCACGCTCGCCCTGGGCCATCTTGTCKCCACCGCTTACCAGACGATCCTGAATGCCTTTGGCACTGCTTTCCAGGGCTTTGAGCTTGGTCAGCTGCGGACCAAACTTCTTCTCGGCATCCACGGCGTACTTCTTCGCCGCGTCAGACTCCAGCAGGGCCATCTGATAGTTCAGTACCGCGATTTTCATTTCGGCAAATGCCGGGGTTGCTACCAGGACAGTTGCCAGGAGAACCAATTGAGTCAACTTACGCACGATGCACTCCTACAAAATCCATTGTCGTTATCTTGGATCAGGCTATTAGAAAGTCTGACCGAGGGAGAATTGGAACACCTGAGTCTCCGCATTGCTGTCCGGCTTCTTGACCGGCATTGCCAAGGCAAAGCTCAACGGACCAAGGGCGGTAACCCATGTCACACCTACACCCACCGAACTGGCCATATTGCTCAGGCTGACTTCGTTGCACTGTGTTTTGGACTTCGAACCATCGGCGTTAGTGCTCTGCGTGCAACTCGAGTCGAACACGTTACCCACGTCCCAGAATACCGATGTACGCAAGGAACGCTGATCCTTCACGAACGGCAGAGGGAACAGAACCTCTACACCACCCTGGATCAGGACGTTACCACCAAACGGCAGCGGGTCCTGGTCTGGGTCGACGGAAGTTCCCGGGTTAACGCCTCGGCTCGGTGTACTGCGAGGCCCCAGCGTGCTGTCCTTGAAGCCGCGAACCGAGTTGAAACCACCCGCGTAGTAGTTCTCGTAGAACGGCAGGCCATTGGTCGAACCATAACCGTCACCATAGCCCAGCTCTGTATGCAGACGCATGGTGTAGTTCTCGGACAATGGCTGGAACAGTTGGCCACGGTAATCCAGTTTAAAGAAAGACAGGTCGCTACCCGGTGTCGTCGCTTCCATCGTCAAACTCTGGGAATGACCACGAGTCGCCAGCACGCCTTTGTTCAGTGTCGACTCGGACCAGCCGGCCGAAGCCTTGAAGTTCAGGAACTGGTCGCCTTCACGGTTAACGAAGTCAAAAATCTCGTCAACGGTGTACTGGCCAGTCTTGATCTTGTCTTGCTGCGCCGTCAGACCGAAGGTCAGACGCGAAGTTTCGCTGATCGGATATCCGACGTTGACGCCAGCGCCCAAGCTGTCCACCGCATAGCTGGCTACGTTGACATCAAGGTTTTTGTAGTCTGTGGTGCGATAGAAAGCGTTGTAACCCAGGCTCACGCCATCGGCAGTCCAGTACGGGTCAACGTAGCCGAAGTTATAACGGCTCTGGTATTGGCTACGGGTCAAACCGATGCTGACCTTGTTACCGGTACCCAGGAAGTTGTTCTGGGTAATCGAACCACCCAGGATCAAACCGGCGCTCTGAGCAAAACCAACGCTGGCGGTAATCGAACCGGAAGGTTGCTCTTCAACGGCGTAGTTCACGTCTACCTGGTCATCGACACCCGGTACAGCCGGAGTCTCGACGTTGACCTCCTTGAAGAAGCCCAGACGTTCCAGACGGGTCTTGGACTGGTCGATCAGGTAGGTCGAAGCCCAGCCACCTTCCATCTGGCGCATTTCACGACGGAGCACTTCGTCTTCCGACTTGGTGTTGCCGCGGAAGTTGATGCGGTTTACGTATGCACGCTTGCCCGGATCGACCACAAAGGTGATATCAACGGTGTGATCGTCGTCATGCGGCGTCGGTACGCCGTTGACGTTGGCGAAGGTGTAGCCCTCGTTACCCAGGCGACGGGTGATCAACTCGGAAGTCGTGGTCATCAGCTTACGCGAGAACACCTGGCCTTTTTGCACCAGCAGCAGCGCCTTGACCTGGTCTTCCGGGACCTTCAGGTCACCGCTGAGCTTCACGTCACGAACGTTGTACTTCTGACCTTCGTTGATATTGACGGTGATATAGACGTGCTTTTTGTCCGGGGTGATCGACACCTGGGTCGAAGCGATATCCATGTTGATATAGCCACGGTCCAGGTAGTAGGAACGCAGGCGCTCCAGGTCACCGGAAAGCTTTTCACGAGCGTACTTGTCATCGTTCTTGAAGAACGACAACCAGTTGCTGGTCTTGAGTTCAAACAGGTCGATCAGGTCTTCATCAGGGAAAACCGTGTTACCCACCACGTTGATGTGCTGGATAGCCGCGACAGTGCCTGTTTTGAACAGCGCACGAGTGGATTCCACCAGGCGACGATCATCCGCCTGTTCACCGACGTTCAACGGCAAGGCACCAAAGACGCTACCCGCGGATACCCGCTGGAGGCCATTGATGCGAATATCGGAGATAGTGAAGGACTCGGCGTGAACTTCGGCGATCATCAATACGGTGAGAACCGCAGTTAGCAGCAGACGTTTCATGAAGTCCTTTCTTATTCCAACTGGCAATAAACAAACTGCCGCAAAATGCGGCAGATTCGCAATTCAGCGAAGCGTTACAGTCGACCCAGATCGTTGACCAGAGCAAGCAACATCACCCCGATCACCAAACTGATACCGATCTGTATCCCCCAACTCTGCACCCGATCCGACAAGGGACGACCACGCGCCCACTCGATCAGATAAAACAACAGATGCCCCCCATCCAGTACAGGAATGGGCAGCAAATTCAGAACGCCCAGGCTAATACTCAGATAAGCCAGGAAATTCAGGAAATCAGCGACGCCCGACTGGGCAGAAGCGCCCGCCACTTTAGCAATGGTTATCGGTCCACTCAAGTTTTTTACCGAGAGCTCACCGAACAACATTTTCTTTAGTGAATCAAGGGTCAGCACACTCATGGTCCAGGTGCGTCGAGCACCTTCGCCAATCGCGGCCACGGGACCGTAGCTGACCTCGCGAATCATGGCTGGTGGCCAATCGACAGCCTTCACCCCTGCCCCCAGATAACCACTGGCCACTTTCGCCTTGTCGCGAGTTGCCAAGGTAACCGGGACGTCGATTTGAGCACCGTCACGCTCGATATGCAGCACAATTTTGGTATCAGGACGCACACGCACCCAATCGACCACCTGCTGCCAATCGGTCAGCGCCTGGCCATCGAGCGCCAGCAGACGGTCGCCGGTCTTCAGGCCAGCAGCCTGCGCCGGGCCTTTAGGGTCCAGCTCGGCCAACACGGGCGGCAATGCCGGACGCCAAGGACGAATACCCAGCGAACGAATCGGGTCCGGCTCATCAGCCCCCTTGAGCCAGTGATCCAGGACCAGTTCGCGCGGCGAATCGGCGGTAGAGCCCTGTTCGCGCACCAGCAATTGCAACGAACCACTTTCACCAAGACGCCGGACCAATTGCAGATTCACCGCTGCCCAACCCGAAGTCGGCTCACCATCGATGGCGACGATTTCCTGCCCCGGATTCAAGCCGGCCTTGGCGGCCATGCTGCCGGCTTCAACGGCTCCGATGACAGGACGCACCTGCTCGGTGCCAAGCATCGCCAGCACCCAGAAAAACGCCAGCGCCAACAAAAAGTTGGCAATAGGTCCGGCAGCAACGATGGCGATGCGCTGACGAACGGTTTTGCGATTGAAAGCCTGATCAAGCTGATCGGCCGGCACTTCGCCCTCACGCTCATCGAGCATCTTCACGTAACCACCCAAAGGGATGGCAGCGATCACGAACTCGGTGCCGCGCCGGTCATGCCAGCGCAGCAATGGCAGGCCGAAGCCCACGGAGAAACGCAGAACCTTGACGCCACAGCGACGCGCGACCCAGAAATGGCCAAATTCATGGAAGGTGACCAGCACGCCCAAAGCCACCAGGGTGCCGACAATCATATAGAGCGCGCTCATCTACTTTCTCCGCAATCCTATTCAGTGCTGCCGTGGGCAAACCCGCTGCAACACCTATCGCCCGTGACGACTCAACCAACGCTCGGCCAGGACACGCGCTTTCGCGTCCGCAGTGAAAACCGCATCGAGATCATCGACCGAAACCACAGGTTCGAGGTTTAACACCTCTTCGATGATACTCGCGATCTCCAGGTAACGGACACGTCCATCGAGAAAGGCTGCAACAGCCACCTCATTCGCGGCGTTCAACATGGCCGGAGCACTGTTCCCGGCCTCTGCCGCCTGCCGTGCCAGACGCAAGCACGGGAAACGCGCTTCGTCGGGCGCCTGGAAGTCCAGACGCGCGATTGCAAACAGATCCAGCGGCGCAACCCCGGAGTCGATGCGCTCGGGCCATGCCAGTGCATTGGCGATCGGCGTGCGCATATCCGGATTGCCCAACTGCGCCAATACTGAACCATCGACGTAGTCGACCAGCGAATGAATCACGCTTTGCGGATGAATCACCACCTCAACCTGAGACGGCTTGGCATCAAATAGCCAACAGGCCTCGATCAGCTCCAGGCCCTTGTTCATCATGCTGGCCGAATCGACCGAAATCTTGCGCCCCATCGACCAATTGGGATGGGCACATGCCTGCTCTGGCGTAACATGCGCCAACTCAGCCATGGAAGTCTGCCGGAACGGACCGCCAGAGGCTGTCAGTAAAATCCGGCGAACACCTACAGCGCCGAGCCCGCGGGAAAAATCGGCAGGCATGCACTGAAAGATCGCATTGTGCTCGCTGTCGATCGGCAACAGCACCGACCCACTCTTGTGCACAGCCTGCATGAACAGAGCGCCGGACATCACCAGCGCTTCCTTGTTGGCCAGAAGAATCTTCTTGCCTGCCTCGACCGCCGCCAGCGTCGGGCGCAATCCCGCCGCACCGACAATCGCCGCCATCACCGCATCGACTTCAGTGTCGGAAGCGACCTGACACAGGCCCTCCTCCCCCACCAGCACGCGCGTAGAAAG
>NZ_JBFTLU010000219.1:0-16682 GCF_056396605.1 Pseudomonas sp. 05T35 | reverse complement strand
CGTGTTGCTGGTGCTCGGTTTTGCCATTCGCGGGCCGATTGGCCTGGTGGTGCCTACCGGCGTCTTGTGCAGTTATTACCTGCTCAATGGCCAGTGGCGCCGGATGATCACGATCGGCTTGCTGGCGGCGGTGCTATTGGCCGCCGGTATCGGCTTGCTGCTGTGGCTGGCCAACGTCAGTGGTGGCCCGACCTTCATGCAAGACGTGATCCGTATGCAGTTCATGGGGCGCATTGATGGCCGTGAAGGCGCGAGCGGTCCGCTGTTTTACTTCAGCAGCTCGCTGGGCAACTATGCGCTGGCGTATCCGTTGGCGGTAGTGGTGCTGGCCGCCGTGTTGCTGGTCGGTCGCAAGGATCGTGGGCCAGCGTTGCGGTTGCTGACCTTGTGCACTGCTGCCGGGCTGGTCGTGATGATTGGCCTGTCGATTCCGATGGCAAAAAAAGCCCGCTACATGCTGCCGATGCTGCCGATGGCGGCGATCATTGCGGCGTATCCGTTCCAGGCCCAGGGCCGGGTGTTCCAGTGGTTGCGCGGCCTGATGCAAGGCCTGTGGCTGCTGCTACCTGGTCTGCTGATCGTCGGGTTGCTGGTCGCCAAGCGACGTTTTCCGGAGCATCTCACCTCGGTGACGGCGGTGATGGTGATACTCGGTGTGTTGCAGGTGATCGCACTGGGTCTGTTGTTCAAGCCACGCATGCGTGCGGTGGGTCTGGCCTTCACCGCAGTGCTGGCATTGTGGTCCGCCTACATCCTGGTGTTTGAACCGGTGGAGCGTTCGCTCTTCGACACCCGTACTTTCAGTCGTGCAGCCTTTGAGCTGATCCAGAAAGACCCGGCACCTGTGGTGCTTCACGCCATGGGCAAAGACGCCAAGGCGATCAAGTTCATGGTCAACGTCGAGCATGACCTGTTCCCGGTCTTCACTCATTCAGTGCAAGAGCTGGAAAACCTGAAAGGCCCTGCCTGGCTGGTGATGGAAAAAAGTGACTACGAGGCCCTGAAAGGCTCTCGGTTGGCAACATTGCAACCGGTGCTGAACGGGAACTTCGACAAGGACGATTACGTCCTGCTGCATCTGGTGCCGTAGCAGCCCTGAACGGGTTGCACATCGTCAGGGCGCTTGCTTAAGCTTGCGCCCATGACTATTTCCCTCCGCCGTGCCCAATTCAACGATGCCAGCGCACTGCCCGCCGTAGAGCGTTCAGCTGCCGCCCTCTTCCGTAATGACCCTGAGCTTGCCTGGCTTGCCGACGCCCCCGTGACCAGCTTCGAACAGCACCTGCGCGCCATAGAGTCCGCGCAGCTTGAAGCAGAAATTACCCATGGATTGCCGGGCGCCCGACGGTGTGCGATGCGCTATTGCATCAAGCCGTAAAGAGTATGTATCGGCGGGAAACAGCCGCAGGAATCATTGTCCTGTGGCCAGCACTTTCATGTCATCAACCGGTCTTGCGTCGAACAGTCTCGCACCGATATCAGCCACTACTTCAGGCGAAACAGAGTCGTTGTTTGACTTGCCCATCGAACATTTAAATATGTGTTCGACACTGCCTGCCAGGCGCTATAAACGCCAAACCCTGAGACAACTCCGCCGAGTTATCAACGACTATCAACCCAGCAGGCATCCACGCTTGATTTCAGGCCCCCGCCTTCAGATCCACCCCCAAGGCCTGGGCAAACGCCTTGACCAACGGACTGCGCACCGTGTTGTGCCGCAGGATCAAATTGAACGGTGTATTGAAGCTGATCAGGTCCGGCCGCAGGGCTCTGAACGTGCCTTGTGCAACCAGAGTCGCGGCATAGTGCTGTGGCAGAAAACCCAGGAAACGCCCGGTCTTGATCAGCATGGCGACGGCTTCGACCTGTGACGCCGAGGCAGAAAAACTGTCGTACCGGGCAAACGTCAGCTTGTCGCGGTGGATGGCGTAGCGATGGTTGATGAACTCGTGTTGCTTGAGCACATCTTCGCCCATCTGCTCATTCGGAACGCTGAACAACGGGTGCCCCACCGCGCAGTAGGCCTCTGATCTTTCTTCATACAACGTGAAGTAATCGAACTCTTCTCTTTTCTGATAAACCGGCACTATTCCGGCGACCAACCGCCCTTCTACAACGCCTCTTTCCACTTCATCCAGTTGTGAGGCCTGAAGTTGAAACCGCACTTTCGGCGACTCTTCATTTATTCGCTTTAATGCGGCAACTAACGGAGAGTTTTCATCGGTAATCGTATTATCGATCACCCCTACTCCCAAGTCGCCTATCAATTCATTCTGAGCGCAACTAAGCTTGTCTCGAAAGTTGTCGACCGAGGCAAATAAGTCAATCGACGCCTGATAGACCAGGCGCCCTTCTTCGGTCAGATGAAACCCCTCTCGACCCCGAGTACACAGGCGCATGCCGATACGAATCTCAAGATCGGAGATCTGTTTGCTGATGGCTGCCAGCCCCACATTCAGCTCGTTTTGAGCGGCACTAAAACCGCCGGCCTCGACCACCGCCTTGAACACTTTGAGCAGTTTGAAGTCCAGCCCGCTCAGGGCCAAAGGCGCTCGATGAGCCGTTTTCAACGGCGGGTTTCCAGAATTGGAAAGTGGGGTTTCCATAATGCTTATTTACCTCTGGCGCCCGATTCAACAGTCTGTGTCCAACAACAAAAATAACGCTGGCTAATAATAATGAACACAGAAAACCAGGCTTGGCAACTCCCAATAATTTCCCTCAGTCAGCGCCAAGTCGCTGATTCGAAACTATTAAAAGCTGACACTTCGATCAGCTCTCGCCACTTGCAACTGCCCTCTTGAAAACTGCATGAGCCGAACCACGCCCGGACTATCCCGGCGAGTGTCCAAGGCTCTGCGTAACGACATCAGTTCGTGTTACCGACGAGGAAAACAACAATGACTCAAGCAACCGATCGTTTGTGGGGAGCGCGTTTCAAAAGCGGTCCGTCCGAAGCCCTGGCAGCCCTGTCCCGCTGCCCTGAGCGGTACTTCCGCCTCACCCCTTACGACCTGGCCGGTTCCAAGGCCCATGCCGGGGAATTGCACCGCGCCGGCTTGCTCGATGCACAGGAAACCCAAACCATGCTCGATGCGCTGGAGCGCATTGGCGAAGACTTCCGTGCTGGCTTTGTCAGCCCGACCCTCGACGACGAAGACGTCCACACCTTCATCGAGCGCCTGCTGACCGAACGCCTTGGCGCACTGGGCGGCAAGCTGCGGGCCGGACGCTCGCGCAACGATCAGACCGCCAACGATCTGCGACTGTTTCTGCGTGATCACGCTCGCACCCTGACCACTGAAGTGCTGGCCCTGCAACAGGCGCTGGAGCATGCTCGGCGTCAACATCTCGCGTTTGGCCGAAGAGTTTTGCCTGTGGTCTTCACGGCAATTTCGCTGGGTTGCGCTGGACGATGCCTACGCCACCGGCAGTTCGATCATGCCGCAGAAGAAAAACCCGGACATCGCCGAACTGGCGCGGGGCAAGGCTGGCCGTTTGATCGGCAACCTGACCGGCCTGCTGTCGACCCTCAAATCCCTACCGCTGTCCTACAACCGCGACCTGAGCGAAGACAAAAACGGTGTGCTCGACARCGTCGACACCCTGTTGCTGGTGCTGCCAGCCATGGCCGGGATGGTCGCGACCATGAAGGTCAACGTCGAAGAACTGCGTCGCCAGGCACCGCTGGGCTTCACTCTCGCCACCGAGGTCGCCGACTGGCTGGCGGTGCGCGGTGTGCCGTTCAAAGAGGCCCACGAAATCACCGGTGCACTGGTTCAGGCCTGTGAAAAACACGACATCGAACTGTGGGAAGCCTCGCCGGCACTGCTGGCCGAGATCGATGTGCGCCTGACCCCCGAAGTGCGCGACAGCCTGACCCTGGAAGCCGCCATCGCAGCCCGCAGTGGCTGGGGCGGAACCGCGCCGCAGCAGGTCCGTGAACAGATCGGCCGCTTGAGAACCGCCCTCGCCGCACAGCAGCAATGGGCCGAAAACTATCAAGGCTTCCGCCTCTGAAGCACCGCACAGAACCTGTGGGAGCGAGCCTGCTCGCGATTTCGATATCACATTCAACATCAATGTTGGCTGACCCACCACTATCGCGAGCAGGCTCGCTCCCACAGGGATTTAGCTGATCTGAAAGACCAGCGTAAGGAGAATCGAAATGAACCAGACTCAGGCAGAGCTCCTCGCGGAGCGCAAAAAGGCCGAAAACCAGTTCGACATTACCCAGTACGAGCATGTGCCTCGGCGCTATTACGGGCGGATCTTCTTCGCCACGCTGATCGTCGTCGCCATCGTCGGTCTGGTCAGGGCTTTCGCCGAGGGCAAGATCGAGTGGTCGTACATCGGCCAGTTCCTGACCTCCCAGGCGATTCTGTTCGGCTTGCTCAACACCATCGTCATGGCCGTGCTGGCGATGGCGCTGGGGATTGTCTTCGGGGTGATCACCGCCGTGATGCGCATGTCGGCGAACCCGATCCTGCGCTATGTCGCGGTGACATACACCTGGCTGTTTCGCGGTACGCCGTTGATTCTGCAATTGCTGTTGTGGTTCAACCTGGCGCTGATCTTCCCCACCATTGGCATTCCGGGGCTGTTCGAACTCGATACCGTCAGCCTGATGACGCCCTTCGTCGCAGCGCTGCTGGGCCTGAGCATCAACCAGGGCGCCTACACCGCTGAAGTGGTGCGCGCCGGTCTGCTCTCGGTGGACACCGGCCAGTACGAAGCAGCCAAGTCGATCGGCATGCCGCGCCTGCAAGCGCTGCGCCGGATCATCTTGCCGCAGGCCATGCGCATCATCATTCCACCGGTCGGCAACGAGTTCATCGGCATGGTCAAGATGACCTCCCTGGCCAGCGTGATCCAGTACTCGGAACTGCTCTACAACGCGCAGAACATCTACTACGCCAACGCCCGCGTGATGGAGCTGCTGATCGTCGCCGGCATCTGGTACCTGGCCGCCGTCACCGTCTTGTCCTTTGGTCAAAGTCGTCTGGAGCGTCGTTTCGCTCGCGGCGCCGGCAAGCGCTCGTGAGTCACGCAGGAGAATTGAACATGAGAAGCATCGTCAAGGCTGTTGGCCTGAACAAGTACTACGACCAATACCACGCGCTCAAAGACATCAACATCGAAGTCGAACAGGGCGAAGTGCTGTGCATCATCGGGCCGTCCGGTTCCGGCAAAAGCACCCTGCTGCGCTGCGTCAATCAGCTGGAAAAAATCGACAAGGGCGGCCTCTGGGTCGACGGCGAGTTGGTGGGTTACCGCATTGCCGGCAACAAACTGCACGAGCTCAACGAGTCGCAGATCGCCCGGCAGCGGCTGGCCACCGGCATGGTGTTCCAGCGCTTCAACCTGTTTCCGCACATGACCGTGCTGCAAAACATCATCGAAGGCCCGTGCCAGGTGCTCAAGCGTTCGCCCAAGGAAGCGCACGAAGATGCGCTTGAGTTGCTGGCCCGCGTCGGCCTGGCCGACAAGCGCAACAGCTACCCGATCGAACTCTCGGGGGGTCAGCAACAACGGGTGGCCATTGCCCGAGCGCTGGCCATGCGGCCCAAGCTGATGCTGTTCGATGAACCCACTTCGGCACTCGACCCGGAACTGGTCGGTGAGGTGCTGTCGGTGATGCGCGATCTGGCGCAGACCGGCATGACCATGATCGTCGTCACCCATGAACTGGGCTTCGCCCGCGAGGTTTCCAATCGCATGGTGTTCATGGACGGCGGGCAGATCGTGGAGGCAGGAAGCCCCGAAGAAATACTAATAAGTCCACAAAACCCGCGCACCCAAAGCTTCATTTCTGCCGTTCGCACCTAACGACAACTCAAAAAGAGAACGACCATGAAAAAACTCCTTATCCCTGCAGTAGTGGCTGGCCTGATGGCCTCTTCGATGACCTGGGCAGCTGATTTGCCCGCGAGCATCAAGGCCAAGGGCGAAATCGTCGTGGCAATCATGCCCAACTATCCGCCAATGGATTTCAAGGACCCGGCCACCAACACCCTCACCGGCCTGGACTACGACTTGGGCAATGTCTTGGCCGAGCGTCTGGGCGTGAAGATCAAATGGCAGGAAACCGGCTTCGAGCAAATGATCAACGCCCTGACCACCGACCGTGTGGACGTGGTGCTGTCGGGCATGACCGACACCGCCGAGCGCCAGCAGAGCGTGACCTTCGTTGACTACTTCACCAGCGGGCCGCAGTTCTACACCCTGCAAAAGAACAAGGACACCAACGAAATTGCCGACCTGTGCGGCAAGAAAGTCGGAACCAGCCGACGTACGACGTTCCCGTCGGAAATTGCTGAATGGAGCAAGGCCAATTGCGAAGCGAAGGGTAAACCGGCGATCAACGTGATCGGCACCGAAGGCTCCGCCGACGCCCGTGCGCAACTGCGCCAGAGCCGCATCGATGCGGCCATGCAGGGCAGCGAAACCCTGTMGTATCTGAAGACCCAGGAAAAGGACACCTACAAGACCGTGGGGGCGCCGATCTCGGTGCAGTTCAGTGGTCTGGGCGTCAGCAAGAAAAAACCCGAGTTGAGCGAAGCGGTGAAAGTCGCGYTGCAAAGCATGATYGAYGACGGCAGCTATCAGGCGATCTTGAAGAAGTGGGAYCTGGARYTGGGYRCSATYAAAACCGTGACCATCAACGCCGGGAAGTAACGCTGAAATACGTTGCCCCGTAGCAGCTGTCGAGCACGCGAGGCTGCGTTCGAGGACGCAGTCCTCGCAAGTCTGTGTACACGGTTTACCTGAAAGAACGCGTTGTCTGATTTTACGGCGGCTGCGCCACCGAACGCAGCCTCGCGGGCTCGGCAGTTGCTACGGGTGTTATGACCATATATGAACGGAGCGCCACGATGTCCTCCTCGCCCCAACCGACGTGGCCCGACGGCCACACCGCCTGCCTGGCCCTGGCCTTCGATCTCGACGGCCCCACCGGCGATGCGATGCTCAACGGTTCGATCTGGCACAAGCCCGAGTATTTCGGTTTTGGCGGTTACGGGCCGTATCGAGCCTTGCCACGGATTCTCGACCTGCTCGACGAATTCCGCATCCCGAGCACCTTCTTCGTCCCGGCCTGGGTCGTGGAGAACTGGCCGAGACAGTGCCAGTCGATCATCGAGCGCGGGCATGAAGTGGCTTACCACGGCTACAAACACGAGTCCTTCTATGCCCTGACACTGGAGCAGCAAAAGGACGTCATGAATAAATGCCGCGAGGTGTTCTGGCAGCATTTGAACATCCGCGCAGAAGGCTTTCGCACCCCGTCCGGTGACTGGCGGGCCGAGACGCCGGCCATGCTGGTGGAGGCTGGCGTGACCTACTCCAGCAGCATGCGCGGCGATGACCGGCCGTATCTGGTGAAAGTGCCAGGCTACGAAACCCCGCTGGTGGAAATCCCCGGCCGCTGGGAAATGGACGATTACGCTTCCCTCGCCTACACCCGCGCGCCGGACTTTCCCTCGGGGCTGGACCGTACCGCCAGCTATGAGCTGACTCTCGACAATTGGTGCCGTGAGTACGACGGCGCGATGAACGAAGGACTGTGCCTGACCACGCTCTTCCACCCGAAGATCACCGGCAAACCGGGGCGCATTCTGCTGCTGGAGAAACTCTTCGAACACATGCGCCAGCGTGATGACGTGTGGTTCGCCACCTGCCGCGATGTCGCCCACTGGTGGCTCAAGGAGCATCAACATGACTGATTCGACGGTCTGGCCCAAAGGCTACCGGTGCGCCGTGGTGTTGACCGTCGACTACAACGACGTACACGGCATCCTGACCCAGGCCCCGGAAGTCGCCGGCCGCGACAAGACGTTGTCGGTGTGGCGCTACGGCACCCAGCGCGGGGTCGAACGCTTGCTCGCACTGTTCAAGGAGCTAGGCGTTTCCAGCAGCTGGTGCATACCGGGCATCGTTGCCGAAGAGAACCCCGAACATATCCGCGCGATCCAAACCGCCGGTCATGAAATTGCCTGCGCCGGTTATCGTCATCAGAACTACGACAGCCTGAATCTGGCCGAGCAGACCGCTGCTCTTGAGCGCGGCTGCCGKGCTCTCGCGGCCATTACCGGTCAGCGCCCGGCGGGTTTCCGGATTCCCGCCGGCAACTGGGCACCGGGGTTTACCGAAGCGTTGCGCGAGCAAGGCATTCGCTGGTCGTCGTGCTGGCGTGGCGATGACCTGCCGTTCGCCCATCCGACGGCGCCTGAGGTGATCGAACTGCCAATGCACTATGAACTGGAGGACGAACCGTACTTCGCGTTCAACCTGAGCCCGGCAGTCCCGCCCGCGCAATCGCGGATTGCTTCTTACAGTCATACCTTGGGCAACCTGCAAATGGACTTTGCCGGGTTTCATCGCTTTGGCCTGTGCTACGTGTTGCGCCTGCACCCGGAAATCATCGCGACCCCGGGACGCATCGGTGTCCTGCGCGAGTTGCTGCTGGGTATCCAGCAACACGACGACGTTTGGATCGCCACGGCTGGCGACGTCGCCCAGTGGTGGGCCGAGCGCGCTGTGCCGATGGACGAGGAGCATCCAGCCGCCGTGTATGAGCGGCATTATCGAGCGTACTTGCCATGAGTGAACGATTGCAGCGTCTGGCGCAATTTTGCGTCGAGACCCGTTTCGACGACTTGCCGCCGGCACTGGTGGCACAAGCCAAGCGGCATATTCTCGATACGGTCGGCGCGACCCTGGCCGGGGCCGCCAGTGAAATTGCCGTCACCGTCCGGCAAACCTTTGCCAATGAAACCGGCCCAACACTGGTCTGGGGCACTGCACAGTATGTCGGCGCCGCGCAGGCAGCGATGCTCAATGGGATCGCCGCCCATGCCCTGGAACTGGACGATACCGGTGGCTGCGATCACTCCGGCGCAGTGGTGCTGCCCGCAGTGATGGCAGCCGTCAGCCTGAGTCCTGCGCCGGTAAACGGTCGTGAGCTGATTACTGCGGTGGTGATTGGCTACGAGATCGGTCGGCGGGTACTTGAGGCTTGCGGCGGTTACTCGGCGCACAACGGCGCCGGTTGGCATTCGACCGCCACCTGCGGGGTGTTCGGCGCGGCAGCGGCCAGTGCGCGAATACTCGGTCTTGATCCGGCCCAAACCCTCGCCGCATTGGGTATTGCCGGCAGTTTCAGCGGTGGCCTCTGGGCGTTTATCCATGATGGCTCGCACAGCAAAAAGCTTCACAGCGGCCGCGCCGCCGAAGGCGGTCTGCTGGCGGCGCGGTTTGCCGAGCAAGGGATCAGCGGGCCAACGAAGTTGTTCGACGACGTCTGGGGCGGCTTTCTCAAGACCCTCGCGGCTGAACACGCGCAACCCGAAACGCTGGACGCAGACCTTGGCGTGGTGTGGAAACTCACCCGCTGCTCGATCAAGCCCTACGCATCATGCCGTGGCACGCATTCGGCCATCGATGCCTTGGGTCTGTTGCTTGAGCAATTGCAGATCGAAGCCGGTGAGTTGGAAGACGTTCAGGTGTCGCTGTGTGGTTTTCTCAACGAGATGTGCGGCGGGCGCGATGTCGGCAGTCTGGCAGCCGCGCAAATGAGCCTGCCGTATGCCCTCGCCGCTCGATTGGTCCATGGGCATTGCCGGCTTGAGGCTTATGACGACGAACAACGCAGCGCGTCAGAAATCGCTCATTGGATGTCGCGCATTCACCTTGTAGTGGAACCGCACCTGTCAGAGGATGGCGAGCCGGTCGTGAGCATTCGCAGCCGCGATGGTCGCACGGCGAGCCTGTGTGTCGAGGTGCCGTTGGGCGCACCGGGGAATCCGTTGAGCGATGCAGCGCTGGAGGAGAAGTTTTTCAGCCTGGCGACGCGGGTGCTGTCGATGGAACAGGCGACTGGGTTGCTGGAGCGGTTGTGGCAACTGGAAAAACTGGAATCGGTCGGTACGCTGGATCAACAACTCTCGATGCAAACACCACCCCTGTAGCAGCTGCCGAAGGCGGCGTTCGGCTGCGAAGCAGTCGTAAAATCAGGCAATGCGGTTTTTCTGAAGTACCGGGTTGTCTGAATTGCGAGCGCTGCGCACTCGAACGCAGGCTGCGCCAGCTGCTACAGGGTTTCGAAACGCTGGAACCGTATTTCAATAACAAGGACTCGTGTACCACCGTGGCCACTTACTCGCTCGTTATTCGCCGCCTGATGATCTGCTCGCTGACCATCGTCGTCAGCCGCGCCATCACCAGCCCGTTGCTGACACTGTTCCTCAGCAACAAGCTGGGCCTGAACCAACAGGACGTTGGCTTGCTGTTGGGCATCGCGGTGTTCATCGCCACCCTGCTCGCGTTGTATGGCGGTTACATCATCGACCGCCTGGAAAAACGCCGGTTGCTGATTCTGGCGATGCTTTCCAGCGCCGTCGGTTTTGTCCTGCTGACCTTCGCCCACGACCCCATTGGGCAGCGGGCCAAGGCGTTTTCGCTGCGCTACACCTTGACCAATATCGGCTACGCCACCGGCCCGATGCTCGGTGTGGTGATCGCCGGAGTGCAGCCATTGGCACCGTTCCTGATTGCCGGTGGCATCGCCTTTTTCAGTACCTTCCTGATGAGAGGGATTCCCGGATCAGCCAAGGAAGCGGCCGTTGGCCAGCCACAAAGCTTTCTGAAAACCCTGGTGACCCTGAAGAACGACCGCACACTGATCATGTTCACCTGCGGCTGCCTGCTCAGCACCGTGGTTCACGGACGTTTCACCCTGTACCTGTCGCAATACCTGCTGGTGACGCAAAACGAGCACATTGCCCTGCAAACCATGGCCGCGATCCTCGCCTGCAACGCAATCAGCGTGATTCTCTTGCAGTACCAGATCGGCCGCTTCCTCAAGCGTGAACAGCTGCGTTACTGGATTATTATTGGCAGCAGCCTGTTCATCCTCGGGTTGATCGGCTTCAGCTTCGCGCAAAACCTGGTGCAGTGGTGCCTGGCGATGTTTGTCTTCACCCTTGGCGAAATGATCATCTACCCGGCAGAGTTCCTGTTCGTCGATACCCTGGCCCCGGAAGAACTGCGCGGCAGCTACTACGGCGCGCAGAACCTGGCGGCGCTGGGCGGTGCGGCGAGCCCGGTGATTTGCGGCTTTTTGCTGACCCACACGGCACCGGCGACGATGTTTTATGCCCTCAGCGCACTGACCGCCATGGGCGGATTGCTGTGTTTCCTGAGTGGTCGGCGCGTCGCCACACTTCAAAATAAATGCACTGAAAGCTCATTAATATGAATTTGTCAGGAGTGAGATAGATCGGCACACTGTGCCGGTTCCTCCCCCAAATGTTGGAACACTTAAAGGGCTTTCTGGTGATCCAGACAAGCCCTTCTTTTTGCCCGTTCTTTGCCACTGGATCGTTTTCGTTATGCTCGCTCGCTGGATACCCGCTGCCGTCAACACCCGCCCCTCCGAATGGAGCCGTGCCGCCATCGGCATGTCGCTGGGCACACTGCTGAGTGTCTGGCTGTGTGGTCAGGTGTTCGGGATGGACGTGGCCTTGCACTTGATCGGGCCGTTGGGCGCTTCAGCGGTGTTGCTGTTCGCCGTGTCTTCCGGCGCGCTGGCGCAGCCGTGGTCGATTCTCGGCGGCTATTTGTGTGCCGCGGTGGTGTCGCTGCTGGTGGCCCATGTGCTTGGGCGCACGCTGGGCAGTGCCTGCCTGGCGGCTGGCATGGCGCTGATTCTGATGTGCTGGCTGCGTTGCCTGCACCCGCCGGCGGGAGCGTTGGCGTTGCTGCTGGTGGTGGCGGACCCGGCGACCATCGCGATGGAATGGCGCGAACTAGGGCCGGTGATGCTCGCCGCGACGTGCATGCTGCTCAGCGCCCTGGTCTATAACAACCTGACGCGGATCCGTTACCCCAAGGGCCACAGCGAGCCAGTCGCGGTGGTGCCCGCCGATCATCCGCCCGCAGACGTCCTGGCGATTACCGCCGAAGACCTCAAGCTGGCCCTGGCCGATATGCAGGAGTTCTTCGACGTCACGCCGGAGGACCTTGAGCAGTTGATCCACGCCAGCGAGCTGCACGCCAAACGCCGCAGCATCGGTGAAGTGTTCGGCACTCGGCCTTAGCTACTAAAGATTTGAAATGCCCTATCAGGGCGTTTATGCGATGAATCAGCGTGCAGGCATAACAAAAATGCAGACCGGACCTGCATCTATCACGGTTGTACATCGCAAATTTGCACTGTTACGATCCGGCATCGTTCGCGCGCGAACACTTCTATAAAGAACAATAAAAGCAGGGAGTTAGTGATGACTGCTCAGGTTTCATCCCAGGCGACCCACCGCATTGATGCCAGCGCCAACGACGTGCTGGCCGAGGTCCGCAACCACATTGGCCATCTGACCCTCAATCGCCCCGCCGGCCTCAACGCCATTACCCTGGACATGGTCCGCAGCCTGCACCGACAACTCGATGCCTGGTCGAAAGACCCGCACATCCACGCCGTGGTGTTGCGCGGAGCTGGCGAAAAAGCCTTCTGCGCCGGTGGCGATATCCGCTCGCTGTACGACAGTTTCAAAAGCGGCGGCACCCTGCATGAAGACTTTTTCGTCGAGGAATACGCCCTCGACCTGGCGATCCACCATTACCGCAAACCGGTACTGGCGTTGATGGACGGTTTCGTCCTCGGCGGCGGTATGGGCCTGGTGCAAGGCGCAGACCTGCGGGTGGTCACCGAACGCAGCCGCCTGGCAATGCCGGAAGTGGCCATCGGTTACTTCCCGGACGTTGGCGGTAGCTACTTCCTGCCACGGATTCCCGGCGAACTGGGCATCTACCTTGGCGTCAGCGGCGTGCAGATCCGCGCCGCCGATGCGCTGTATTGCGGGCTGGCCGACTGGTACCTCGAAAGCCAAAAACTCACCGAGCTGGATCAACACCTCGACAGCCTCGAGTGGCACGACACCCCGCTCAAGGACCTGCAAGGTCTGCTGGCGAAACTCGCGGTACAGCAACTGCCCGACGCACCGTTGCAAACATTGCGGCCAACGATCGACCACTTCTTCGCCCTGCCGGATGTGCCGAGCATTGTCGAGCAACTGCGCACCGTTACGGTTGCCGACAGCCACGACTGGGCGATGACCACTGCCGATGTGCTCGACAGTCGTTCACCGCTGGCCATGGGTGTAACGTTAGAGATGCTGCGTCGCGGCCGTCAGCTGAGCCTGGAAGACTRCTTCGCCCTCGAACTGCACCTCGATCGCCAATGGTTCGAACGCGGAGACCTGATCGAAGGCGTCCGCGCCTTGCTGATCGACAAAGACAAGAGTCCACGCTGGAACCCTCCGACCGTGCAGGCGCTGAACGCCAAACACGTTGCGAGTTTCTTCAGCGGTTTTGACCAGAGCGGGAGCTGAGCCATGCACGATATCGAATTGACCGAAGAACAAGTGATGATCCGCGACATGGCCCGGGATTTTGCCCGCGGCGAAATCGCCCCTCACGCCCAGGCCTGGGAAAAAGCCGGCTGGATCGATGATGCGCTGGTGGCCAAGATGGGCGAGCTGGGTTTGCTCGGCATGGTGGTTCCCGAGGAATGGGGCGGCACTTACGTCGACTACGTGGCCTACGCGCTGGCGGTAGAAGAGATTTCTGCCGGCGACGGCGCCACCGGTGCCTTGATGAGCATTCACAACTCGGTGGGCTGCGGACCGGTTCTGAACTATGGCACTGAAGAACAGAAACAGACCTGGCTGGCGGATCTGGCCAGCGGTCAGGCCATTGGCTGCTTCTGCCTGACCGAGCCGCAGGCCGGTTCCGAAGCGCACAACCTGCGCACCCGTGCCGAACTGCGCGACGGCCAGTGGGTGATCAATGGCGCCAAGCAGTTCGTCAGCAACGGTCGACGGGCAAAACTGGCGATTGTGTTTGCCGTGACCGACCCGGAGCTGGGTAAGAAAGGTTTGTCGGCGTTCCTGGTGCCAACCGACACACCGGGTTTTATCGTCGACCGCAGCGAACACAAGATGGGTATCCGCGCTTCCGACACCTGCGCGGTGACGCTGAACAACTGCACGATCCCCGAAGCCAATCTGCTGGGTGAGCGCGGCAAGGGTTTGGCGATTGCTTTGTCCAACCTCGAAGGCGGTCGTATCGGCATCGCCGCACAGGCGCTGGGTATCGCCCGTGCTGCTTTCGAAGCAGCGCTGGCCTACGCCCGTGACCGGGTGCAGTTCGACAAGCCGATCATCGAGCACCAAAGCGTCGCCAACATGCTGGCCGACATGCACACCCGGCTGAACGCCGCGCGCTTGCTGATCCTGCATGCCGCACGGTTGCGCAGCGCCGGCAAGCCATGCCTGTCGGAAGCCTCACAGGCCAAGCTGTTTGCCTCGGAGATGGCCGAGAAGGTCTGTTCGTCTGCGATACAGATTCACGGCGGCTACGGCTATCTGGAGGATTATCCGGTGGAACGCTACTACCGCGATGCGCGGATCACGCAGATTTACGAAGGCTCGAGCGAGATTCAGCGGATGGTGATTGCGCGGGAACTCAAGAACCTACATTACTTACCGACGAACTGCGCCTCACGCTTGGCAATAAACGCCGCCATGCCTTCTTTCTGGTCCTGTGTGGCAAACGCCGCATGGAACACCCGACGTTCGAAGCGCACGCCTTCGGACAGGCTGACTTCAAAGGCGCGGTTGACGCTTTCCTTGACCATCATTGCAATCGGCAAGGACTTCTTGGCAATCAGCGCGGCAACCTTCAGCGCTTCATCCAGCAGCTCATCCACCGGTACGACGCGCGCAACAATGCCGCAGCGTTCCGCTTCCACCGCGTCGATCAGGCGGCCGCTGAGGCACATTTCCATGGCTTTGGCCTTGCCCACGGCGCGAGTCAGGCGCTGGGTGCCGCCCATGCCCGGCAACACGCCGAGGTTGATTTCCGGCTGGCCGAATTTGGCGTTGTCGCCAGCCAAAATAAAGTCGCACATCAGCGCCAGCTCACAGCCACCGCCCAGGGCAAAACCGGCGACCGCCGCGATGATCGGCTTGCGTCGATTGGCCACCCGGTCACTGTCGCTGAACAGATCGTCGAGGTAGATCTGCGGGTAGGTCAACTCGGCCATTTCCTTGATGTCGGCACCGGCGGCAAAGGCTTTTTTCGAGCCGGTCAGCACGATGCAGCCGATTTCCGGATTGGCTTCCAGACCGTCCAGCGCGTGGTTAAGCTCGCTGACAATCTGCGCATTCAAGGCATTCAGGGCTTGCGGGCGGTTGAGGGTGATCAGACCCACACGACCCTGGACTTCCAACAAAATCGTTTCGTAGCTCATGCAACGTTCCTTCTCAAAGATTGCGCGAAATGACCATGCGCTGAATATCACTGGTGCCTTCATAGATCTGACAAACCCGCACGTCGCGGTAGATCCGCTCCAGCGGGAAGTCGTTCAGGTAACCGTAACCACCGAGGGTTTGCAAGGCCATCGAGCAGACCTTTTCGGCCATTTCCGAGGCGAACAGCTTGGCCATCGAGKCTTCCACCAGCGCCGGTTTGCCGCTGTCACGCAGGGCCGCGGCGTAATGCACCATCTGCCGGGCGACGGCGATTTGCGTGGCCATGTCAGCCAAACGGAAGGCTACCGCCTGATGCTCGATGATCGGCTTGCCGAAACTCTCGCGCTCGCGGGCGTAATCGCGGGCGGCTTCGAACGCGGCGCGGGCCATGCCGACCGACTGCGAAGCAATCCCGACGCGCCCGCCTTCAAGGTTGGCCAGGGCGATTTTGTAGCCTTCGCCCTCCTCACCCAGACGATTGGCCACCGGCACCTTCACGTCCTCAAAGAGGATTTGGCAGGTGTCCGAGGCGTGCTGGCCGAGCTTGTCTTCAACCCGCGCAACCTTGTAGCCCGGCGAATCGGTCGGCACGATAAAGGCGCTGATCCCGCGTTTGCCGGCGCTCGGGTTGGTGACTGCGAAGACGATCACCACCCCGGCGTTTTGCCCCGAGGTAATGAACTGCTTGCAGCCGTTGAGCACGTAGTGATCGCCGTTCAGGCGGGCACGGGTTTTCAGGCTGCTGGCATCGGAACCGGCCTGCGGCTCGGTCAGCGCGAACGCCCCGAGCATGGCGCCACTGGCCAACGGTTTGAGGAAGCGTTCTTTCTGATCGTCGTTGCCGAACTTGAGGATCGGCACGCAACCCACCGAGTTGTGCACACTCATGATGGTCGAACAGGCGCCATCGCCAGCGGCGATTTCTTCCAGGGCCATGGCGTACGCCAGGTAACCGGTGTCGCAACCGCCCCACTGCTCCGGCACCAACATGCCGAAGAAGCCCAGTTCGGCCATCTCGCCGATGGCTTCCTTGGGAAAGCGGTGCTCGCGATCCCACTCGGCGGCGAACGGCTTGAGCCGTTCCTGGGCAAATTGCCGGGCCGCGTCGCTGATCTGTAGTTGTTCGTCAGTCGGTAGCATGTTGATTCCTTAGTACAGGCATTCAACGGCCATGGCCGTGGCTTCACCGCCGCCGATGCAGATCGCTGCGACGCCGCGTTTCAGGCCTTTCTGGCGCAAGGCCGAGAGCAAGGTCACGAGGATCCGCGCACCCGAAGCGCCGATCGGGTGACCCAGCGCACAGGCGCCACCGTGGACATTGACCTTGCTGTGGGGGATTTCCAGCTTGGTCATGGTCACCAGGCTGACCAC
>NZ_JBFTLU010000218.1:0-7205 GCF_056396605.1 Pseudomonas sp. 05T35 | reverse complement strand
TACCGAAGAAGCTATGGGATCGACTCGGGCTGGTCTCAATACTGGATACGATAAACCGGCTTAATCGCATAACCTGAACCGCCGTATACGGAACCGTACGTACGGTGGTGTGAGAGGACGGCGGTTGTGAAGCCGCCTCCTACTCGATTGCGCCCAGTTGTGTCTTGCAGTGGGTGTTGTGTTAGAGCGCGTTGCGAGGCGGTCAATGGGACGGTGCCCGCAAAACTTTCATCTTGCTCCGTAGCGCCTATGATTTGTGTGGGTGGTCGAGCCCTCTGGTATCAGTCATTTTTCAACGTTTCATCAGTGGAAAACGGTCCCATGAAAACGATGTTTGGTAGCCTGATACGCAACATTGGCCTGATTTCCCTGGGCAGCGTGCTGATCGCCACTGCTGCTCTGGCCGAGGAGGCACCGGGTATGCGTATCGGCGTGCGCGGTGAAATCACCGGGGTGTCCGAAGAGGTCTTGAAGGTGCACGCCAACACGGGCGAGAACGTGGTCATCCAGTTGACCAAGGATACCCAGGTTCGCGCCGTAACCCCGGCCAACATCGAAGACATCAAGCCCGGCAGCTATATTGGCTCAGCGGCAATACCGCAAGACGATGGCACGCTCAAGGCACTGGAAGTGCATGTGTTTCCACCTGAAATGGCCGGAACCGGCGACGGCCACCGTCCGTTCGATCTGGTCAAGGGCAGTAGCATGACTAATGGCATCGTCGCGGATCTGGTGGTCAGCAATGGCCGAGTCCTGACTGTCAATTACAAGGGCGGCCGGCAGACCATCCTTGTGCCGGAAGATGTGCCGATCGTCAACCTGACACCGGCTGACCGCAGCCTGCTCAAAGTCGGGGTCAAGGTCGTGTTGTTCGCTACCCAAAGCGCTGACGGTACCCTGACGGCGCAATCGATTTCGGCCGGCAAGGATGGCGTGGCGCCGCCGATGTGAGTTACCGGCGGGTATGAAAAAGGCGACTACTGAGGTCGCCTTTTTCATTGCTGGTCCAGCGCTTACTGCCCGTTGTAAATCTGATCGAAAACCCCGCCATCGTTGAAGTGGGTTTTCTGCACACTGCGCCAGTCGCCGAAGGTTTTTTCTACCGACAGGAAGTCGACTTTCGGGAAACGGTCGGTGTACTTGGCCAAAACGGCCGGGTCACGCGGACGCAGGTAGTTGGCGGCGGCGATTTCCTGGCCTTCCGGGGACCACAGGTACTTCAGATATTCCTCGGCGGCAGCGCGGGTGCCTTTCTTGTCGACGACCTTGTCGACCACGCTCACCGGCGGCTCGGCTTCGGCGGAGACGCTTGGGTAGATGACTTCGAACTGGTCGCGGCCGAATTCACGGGCGATCATTTCCGCTTCGTTCTCGAAGGTCACCAGCACGTCGCCGATCTGGTTGGTCATGAAGGTGGTGGTGGCGGCGCGGCCGCCGGTGTCGAGTACCGGGGCTTGTTTGAACAGCTTGCCGACGAAGGCCTTGGCCTTGTTCTCGTCACCACCGTTTTTCAGCACGTAACCCCAGGCCGACAAATAGGTGTAGCGGCCGTTGCCCGAGGTTTTCGGGTTCGGCACGATCACTTGCACGCCGTCCTTGAGCAGGTCGGGCCAGTCTTTCAGGGCTTTCGGGTTGCCCTTGCGTACGATAAACACGGTGGCGGAAGTGAACGGCGCGCTGTGGTCCGGCAGGCGAGTTACCCAGTTGTCCGGGACCAGTTTGCCGTTGTCGACCAGGGCGTTGATATCGGTCGCCATGTTCATGGTAATGACGTCAGCCGGCAGGCCATCGATCACGGAACGGGCCTGTTTGCTGGAGCCGCCGAAGGACATCTGCAAGGTGATGTTTTCGTTGTGCTCGGCTTGCCAGTGTTTCTGGAAGGCAGTGTTGTAGTCCTTGTAGAAATCACGCATCACGTCATAGGACACGTTGAGCAGGGTCGGTGCGGCCTGGGCCACGTTGGCGAGGGTCAGGCCAGCGGCCAGAAGTGAGGCGGCAAAGATCTTTTTCACTGCACATTCCTTTTGTTCGAGATGAAGGCGATTTGCCGTCGACTATAGCCGGGGCCACATATCCCTTTAAAGATTAAAAAGCACTGTGCTTATTCTATTTTCTTGAACAGTGCGTTACCGCAGCGTGAGCAAAATGCCGCGCTGTGTTCATGCTGATTTTTGCGGCACACCGGGCAGTCATGTTGCAACTGTTCGCCGCGCATGGCGTTGGCCAGTTCGGCGGTAAAAATCCCGGTGGGGACAGCGATGATCGAGTAACCGGTGATCATCACCATCGCCGAGATAACCTGCCCAAGCGCAGTCCTGGGCACGATGTCGCCGTAGCCGACGGTGGTCAGGGTGACGATCGCCCAATAGATCCCTTTGGGAATGCTGGTAAAGCCATGCTCCGGGCCTTCKACTACATACATCAGTGTGCCGAACACCGTTACCAGCGTGCAGACGCTGAGCAGGAATACGATGATTTTCTGTTTGCTGCCCCGCAGGGCGTCGAGCAGGTAATGGGCCTGCTTCAGGTAGGGGAGCAGTTTGAGCACGCGAAAGATCCGCAGCATACGGATGATCCGGATGATCAGCAGGTACTGCGCGTCGCTGTAATACAGCGCAAGGATGCCTGGAACAATCGCCAGCAAATCCACCAGCCCGTAAAAACTGAAGGCGTAACGCAGCGGCCTGGGCGAGCAGTACAAGCGCAACATGTACTCGACCAGGAAGATCAGGGTAAAGCCCCACTCGATGTACGCCAGGGTGTTGGCGAAGTTCTGATGAACGTCATCAATGCTGTCAAGGATCACCACCACCAGGCTGGCAAGGATGATCAGCAGCAGCGTTTTATCGAAGCGCCGCCCGGCCACCGTGTCGGTATGGAAAATCATCACGTACAGGCGCTTGCGCCACGTGTCGTTGCTGTCCATTCAAATCGCCTTGGCCATAAATCAGCGCAGCCTAGGTTGATTCTCCGAGGTTTRGCAAGGCGCACCGTCTGTGGCTGCTTGGCGCAGCAGGCGAATACCCGAGCGCAGCAACCAGCAGGCGAGAATGAACGGCGCGGTCAAGGTCGCCAACCCCATGGCAGCGAACGCCGGTGTGAGGAGGATCGCCAGTGCGATGCCCAGCAGCGGCAGCCAGGGTTGGCGGGATTGTTGACTGAGGGCGAGGGCGGCCAGTGCCGGGTTGTAGCCATGCAGGCCGAGCAATGCGCCGGGAGTCTCGTTCAGCCACAAGGCGCAGAGCAGACCCGCGGCGGAACCCGTCAGTGCCCAGAGCGCGGCGCGGCGATTGGCAAGCAGCAACCCGGCGGCGATCAACACACCCGCCAGGGGATGGTCGAGGAAGATGACTTGGCCCAGGCCTTTGAACTCGGCGCCGAACAGGCTCAGGGCGTCGAGTTCCGGCAGTGGCGCAGGTGCCGAATGAGGCGCGGCAGCAACGCTCAGCAGTATCCAGCCCAACCCCACGAAAGGTGCGGTGTAGGCGGGCAGAAAATGCTGGTCGCGAGTGCGCTTGAGCCATTGCTGGGTGACGATCGCACTCAGTCCACCGCTGGCGAGGATCAGTGGCGGCAGCATGGCCGACCAACGAAATTGCAGGCTCAACAAGAGGCCGAGCAAGACGCCGTTGTAGCTGAAGAGCCCGGCTTGGCGATCAGCCTTGGCGTAGCCGCGACGTTGCGCGGTGAGCAAGCCGGCCACGCCACCCAGGAGGGCACCGCCGAATAACGTTGGAGCAGTAAACAGGATGGCCAACAGGCACAGCAGACCGCACAGCGGATGGCGCTGGAGGAAAATCTGACTGAAGCCGTTGAGCAGGGCAGTGGCCCAGTCGGGGCAGTGGGTGTTGAAGTGGTTGGCAGGCATGATGGGGGTCTGTGGTGTATCTGGGGAAACGTGTCGCCTGCATCGCGAGCAGGCTCGCTCCCACCCTGAATCTGCGTTCAGTCATTGGATCTGTGGCAACACAAAACCCATGTGGGAGCGAGCTTGCTCGCGATGAGGCCGGAACAGGCGCTAAATCAACGTCTCGATACGCAGGGAGTTAGTGGATCCCGGCTGACCGAAAGGCACGCCCGCAGTGATCAGCAACGTGTCGCCACGCTTGGCCATGCCTTGCGCCTGGGCGATTTCCAGCGCGGTGGAGCACACCTCGTCGACCTGCCGCAAACGGTCGTTGACCACCGAGTGGACGCCCCACGCTACGCTCAAGCGCCGCGCGGTTGAAAGGTTCGGCGTCAGGTTGAGGATCGGCACTGCTGGCCGCTCCCGCGCCGCACGCAAACTCGAACTGCCGGACTCGCTGTAGTTCACCAGCACCGCTACCGGCAGGATGTTGCTGATCCGGCGGATCGCGCAGCTGATGGCGTCCGAGGTCGTGGCTTCGGCTTTTGGCCGGCTGACATCCAGTTGCGCCTGGTAATCCGGACCGCTTTCAACCTGGCGGATGATCTTGCTCATCATCTGCACCGCTTCGAGCGGGTAATCGCCAGAAGCGGTTTCCGCCGACAGCATCACCGCGTCAGCCCCTTCGGCCACGGCGTTGGCGACGTCGGTGACTTCGGCACGGGTCGGCGCCGGGGAGAAGCGCATCGACTCAAGCATCTGGGTCGCCACCACCACCGGTTTGCCGAGCTGACGGCAGGTGCTGATGATGTCTTTCTGGATCTGCGGCACGCTCTCGGCCGGCACTTCCACACCCAGATCGCCACGGGCAACCATGATCGCGTCGCTCAGTTCGGCGATTTCGCGTAGTTGTTCAACGGCCGACGGCTTCTCGATTTTCGCCATCAAGAAGGCTTTGTTGCCGATCAGCGCGCGCGCTTCACGAATGTCTTCAGGGCGCTGCACAAATGACAGCGCGACCCAATCGACACCCAGCTCCAGACCGAAACTCAGGTCGCGACGATCCTTGGCGGTCAGCGGGCTGAGGTCGAGCACCGCTTGCGGCACGTTGACGCCTTTGCGGTCCGACAGCTCGCCGCCATTGAGCACCGTGGTGTCGATGGCATCGGCGTACTTGGTCACCACCCGCAAACGCAGTTTGCCGTCGTCCAGCAACAGGTCCATGCCGGGTTCCAGCGCGGCGATGATTTCCGGGTGCGGCAGGTTGACCCGACGCTCGTCACCCGGCGTGGTGTCGAGATCCAGGCGCAGGGCCTGACCGCGCACCAATTGCACCTTGCCCTCGGCAAATTGGCCGACCCGCAGCTTCGGACCTTGCAGGTCCATCAGAATGCCCAGCGGGTAATTGAGCTGGCGCTCGACTTCACGAATCCACTGGTAACGCTTGGCGTGGTCGGCGTGATCGCCGTGGCTGAAGTTCAGGCGAAAGATGTTTACGCCGGCTTCGACCAGCTCGCGGATGTCATCAATGCCGTCGGTCGCGGGGCCGAGGGTGGCGAGGATTTTGACCTTTTTGTCAGGCGTCATGTTCAGGGCTCTCGAGGATCAGGATGGCGCGGAAGTCGTTGACGTTGGTACGTGTCGGCTCGGTGACGATCAGCCCGTCGAGCGCGGCGAAATAGCCATAGCCATTGTTGTTGTCCAACTCGTCGCTGGCGCTCAAGCCCAGGGCGGCAGCGCGGGCGTAGCTGTCCGGGGTCATGATCGCGCCAGCGTTGTCTTCGGAGCCGTCGATGCCATCGGTATCACCGGCCAGCGCGTAGACGCCGGGCAGGCCTTTGAGGCTGTCGGTCAGGCTCAGCAGGAACTCGGCGTTGCGTCCGCCTCGACCATTGCCGCGGACGGTGACGGTGGTTTCGCCGCCGGAGAGAATCACGCAGGGCGCCGCCAACGGCTGACCGTGCAGCACCACTTGGCGCGCGATGCCGGCATGGACTTTCGCCACTTCGCGGGATTCGCCTTCCAGATCACCGAGGATCAACGGGCTGAAACCGGCCTGGCGGGCTTTCACCGCTGCCGCTTCCAGGGATTGCTGGGGGCGGGCGATCAACTGGAAATGGCTGCGAGCAAGGCTCGGATCATCCGGTTTTACGGTTTCCGATTCAGGGCTTTGCAACCAGCTGCGTACCGACGGCGGAACCTCGATGGCGTAGCGCTTGAGGATCGCCAGGGCTTCGGCCGAAGTGCTCGGATCGGCCACTGTCGGGCCGGAAGCGATCACGGTGGCGAGGTCGCCCGGGACATCGGAAATCGCGTAGGTGTAAACCGTCGCTGGCCAGCAGGCTTTACCGAGACGGCCGCCCTTGATCGCCGAGAGGTGCTTGCGCACGCAGTTCATCTCGCTGATGGTTGCGCCGGATTTGAGCAGGGCTTTGTTGATTGCCTGTTTGTCGGCCAGAGTGATGCCGGCTGCGGGYAAGGCCAGCAAAGCCGAACCACCGCCCGAGAGCAGGAAGATTACCCGGTCGTCTGCGCTCAGGTTACTGACCAGCTCCAGCACCCGTTTGGCCACGGCCAGACCGGCTGCATCAGGCACCGGGTGGGCGGCTTCGACCACTTCGATTTTTTCGCAAGGGGCGCCGTGACCATAGCGGGTGACCACCAGGCCAGACACTTCGCCCTGCCAGCAGCGCTCGACCACCTGGGCCATGGCTGCGGCGGCTTTGCCGGCACCAATGACGATCACCCGACCGCTGCGATCTTTCGGTAAATGGGCTTCGAGGACATGCTGCGGATGGGCCGCGTCGATGGCTGTGGCAAACAGCTCGCGCAGGAATTGTTGCGGATCGACCGACATGGCGGGCTCCCGGAATTCTTGTTATTTGGAGGGCAACTCGGTTCCCTGTGGGAGCGAGCCTGCTCGCGATTCAGGCACCACGGTGTTTCAGGCGTATCCGCGGTGACTTCATCGCGAGCAGGCTCGCTCCCACAGGTTTTGTGCTGGGTTTATTTATCGCGAATCGAGAAGTTCGCCATGTGTTCCAGACCCTTGATCAGCGCCGAGTGGTCCCAGTTGCTGCCKCCGAGGGCCGCGCAGGTGCTGAACACTTGCTGGGTGCCTGCGGTATTGGGCAGGTTGATGCCCAGCTCGCGCGCACCGGCCAGTGCCAGGTTGAGGTCCTTCTGATGCAGGCTGATGCGGAAGCCTGGATCGAAGGTGCCTTTGATCATGCGCTCGCCGTGTACTTCAAGGATCTTCGAGGAGGCGAAACCGCCCATCAACGCTTCACGGACCTTGGCGGGATCGGCACCGTTCTTCGAGGCGAACAGCAGCGCTTCGGCCACGGCCTGGATGTTC
>NZ_JBFTLU010000217.1:0-7211 GCF_056396605.1 Pseudomonas sp. 05T35 | reverse complement strand
GGCGAAAGCCTGGAGCAAATACTGCCAGTGCTGCTTGCCAATAGTGACGCAGGGCTTGACCCACTGCGCCTGGAGCGGCAGTTCAATCGTCTGCGCAGCACCTGGCATTTGCCGGCGGATGTCCGTGTCATTGCTACGCGCCAAGGTCCGTTATTGTTCAACACCGAACGCTGGGAGGCGCTGAAAGTCTCGTTGCTGGAACACCTGGCGCACTTTCATCAACTTGAACCGGATGAGCTGGGCCCGGACCGGGATCGCTTGCGGCGATTTTCGGCCATGTCGCTGGACCGGCCAACCTTCATCAGTCTGCTCGACGAAGTGCTGTCCAGCGGCGCCATTACCGTCAGTGGGCCGTGGCTGCACTTACCCGAACACCAGGTGCGACTGAGTGAAGAAGACGAGGCCATGTGGCAGCAGTTGCAGCCATTGTTCGAGCAAGCTGGCTTCGATCCACCCTGGGTGCGCAACCTGGCCAGCGCCATCGGCCGTGACGAAGCTGACGTGCGTTTGCTGCTGCGCAAGATGGCGAGATTAGGGCTGGTTCACCAGGTCGTCCGTGACTTGTTTTACCTCGACACGTCGGTGCACCAGCTGGCGGCTATGCTGATGCAACTGGTCGACGACAATCCGTTGATTCAGGCGGCGGCGTTTCGCGACAGGGTAGGGATCGGCCGCAAGCGCAGCATCCAGATACTCGAGTACTTCGACCGGATCGGCTTGACCCGCAGGCTTGGCGACCAGCGTTGCATCCGTGCAGACAATGCCCTGGCACAGCGCCCCGAGAGCTGACATCAAGGAAGGCAATCGCGTCCGGTGGCGCGGCCGGGCTTCAAACCCGGTTGGGGACGGCAGCCGTTCCCGGGCAGGTTCGACTCCTGCTGCCTTCCGCCATTTTTTTCAAAAACAGGACGGCCCCGGGATCTGGCGATTCGGGKCTGTCTGGTGAGTGGCTTAAGCCGGCAGGTCGGTCATCACCATTTTGGCGATGTTGAAATAGATCACCAGGCCGGTACCGTCGATAAAGGTCGCGATGAAAGGAGCCGAGACCACGGCTGGATCGATGCGCAGTTTTCTTAACAGCATCGGGATGATCGATGAGACAACGGCGCTCCAGATGGTGATGGCGACCAGCGTCAGGCAGACCACCATGGCGATTTCCGATCCCACTCCGAGCATCCACGCCCGAATCCACGCCACGACACCGATGGCCAGCGCGATCATGAAGGAGGTGGTCACTTCCTTGCGCAGCACCGTGCCGACATTGCGCAGGCTGACTTCGCCCAGGGCCATGGCCCGTACCAGCGTGGAAGTGATCTGGGTCCCGCTGTTGCCGCCAGTGCCGATCAGCAGGGGAATGAAGAAGGCCAGGGCAATKGCGGCTTCGAGTTGCTCTTCAAATACCTGCAAGATGGTGCTGGTGTAGGCTTCGGCGAGAAACAGCAGCAGTAGCCACGGCAAGCGCTTTTTCCACAAACTCCACGGGCTGGTGCTGAGGTAGGGCGTTTCCAGCGGCAGGCTCGCGCCTTGGCGTTGAGCATCGTCGGTGCCTTCGTCCTGAATCAGCGTCGCGATTTCTTTTTCATACAGCACGCCCAATAGCCGGCCTTCGCTGACCACGGGAACGATGTCCACGCCTTTCTCGATCAGCTCGGGCGCGACATCGTGCCGGAGTTGATTCGGCGAAACCGAAAAGCGAATGGGCATCATCAGATCCCGAACGCAAAGGTCGGTGTTTTTCTCGGTGAGCAGTGTTTTCACCGACAGTTGGCCATGCAAAGCGCTGCGCGGGTCGGTGACAAAGATGTGGGCCGGAATATCATCGTCCGGCAGTTGCTTGAGCAGATGTTCCCTGGCCTGGTTGACCGTCATGTTGCCGGTCACGGTGATGAGCAGAGGGCTCATGTAAGACACCACCGTATCTTTGAGGCGGATGTCCTTGAAGGTGGAAGGGGTAGCGCTTGCCATTGACATTTGAGGTAGTCCCCATAGCTGTTTTGACCACAAACAGATCTCACACAGGGGCGTAAACCAGAGAAGAGAGTGCAGAAAGCGATCTCCACGTCTAGGTTTTGGCACTGTACAACGTATCCGGGCCACATTGGCCGGAAGTCACTTTGGGCTAAACCTTAATCCGATAGAGCCTGTCTTAACCTTGGGCGTCTCTCGACGTCGTCAGATCAGTGACCTGTGTTTGTACAGGAGCCTCGCCGAACGAGATACTGCAACATTAAATAAACCAGGACGGTACCGATCTGGAGTCGGGCAACGCCGGCGTGAGTTTGCAGTTGTTTAATTACCTCCTGAATAACAATTGCCATTAAAGGGTGTTTGATAACCCCCTGAAGGATCACTTCCTAAACAAGAATAAGAGGGATTGTTTTTGCTGTAACCCACTCAATGGATAATGTTCAGCGTTCATTCAGAAAGTGATAGTGAAGGTTTTTAAGACATAGTATGTTACAAATGTTTTTATCGAGCACTTAAAGTGCTGCCAGCTCTAGCTATATATGAATTTTCAGCAAAATAATGAGGTTCAGAGTTTGAAAACCCGCAACTAAGCCGTTGACGCATTAGTACCTGATCTTTAGGATCGCCGCTCCCTTGGGGAGTAGCCGCCTTCGTTTCCGGAAGGGGTCACGTCAACATACTTGGCTCGCAAGCCATGGCGTGACCGGTCATATGACTTGGCAAGACCATTGGTGAAGATACCTGTCTGTGGGTCGGACGCGGGTGTCTGAACCATTGGCTCTTGTGTCCGGCCCCTCAGGTTTCCTTATGCATTCAATGCCCATGACGTTTGCGTTGCTGTTGGGCTCCGCGGTTGTCATCTATCTGGCTTGTGAATACTTCGTTAATGGCATCGAGTGGGTCGGTCGCAAACTTGCGGTCGGGCAACAAGCCACGGGTTCCATTCTAGCGGCCTTTGGTACGGCATTACCGGAAAGTGTCATCACGTTTATTGCCGTTGTGTTTGGCGACACGCCAGAGCAGAAGTCCCTCGGCGTCGGTGCTGCACTTGGCGGACCTCTGGTCTTGGCGACGATCGCCTATGCGGTAGTCGGTGTAACACTCTTGCTGTGTCGTCAGCGCCTGGCGAATACCGAGGCCATCCGTCAGGACTTCAAGCGACTCAGCCGTGATCAAGGATGGTTCCTCGTAATCTTTGTGGCGAAGATCGCGCTCGGTCTTGTCGTGTTCGCCTACAAACCTTGGCTGGGTATTCTTTTCCTGGCGGCCTATGCAGCGTATTTCTGGAAGGAAATGCGCGGTGAGCAGGATGAAGAGGAGTATGAACTCGAGCCCCTGAAACTTGCGCCAGGCAAAGCGACTCCGTCGACCTCGGCGGCGGTGATTCAAACGCTTATTGCATTGGCGGTTATCTTTGCGGCCTCTCACTTCTTTGTCGGACAACTCGACGCTCTGGGCCCCATGCTGGGTATCCACCCTCAATTGCTGGCGCTGTTGCTCAGTCCGATTGCTACCGAACTGCCTGAAACGCTGAATGCGATCATTTGGGTTCGCCAGGGTAAACACCGACTGGCCTTGGCCAACATCAGTGGCGCCATGATGATTCAAGCCACAGTGCCCACTGCATTCGGGCTGTTCTTTACGCCTTGGGCGCTGGACACGTCGCTGGTTCTGGCGGCAATCATCACCCTGATAGGTGTGGGCATCATGTTCTTCGCTTTCCGAAAGGGCACCATCTCGCGCTGGCTATTGGCATCGATGGTGTTGCTGTACATCCTCTTTGCAGTTCTTTTGAAGGTTCTTGATCTGGCGTAGCTGTCAGCTCAAAAAGTCGTCCAGGTGGCTGGATTCTTCTGCAAAGCGCTCGACCAGAAAATCCAGAAGGGCACGTACGCGAGGCGCCATGTACCGGTTGCGTTGATACAGGGCATGTACCGGCGCCTCCGCAGTTCGCCACTCCGGCAACAGGATCTTCAAGCGTCCTGCTCGCAGGTCCGGGCCAATATCCCACAGCGATTTCATCGCAATGCCGTAACCGTGAACCGCCCATTCTCGGGCGACCGCGCCGTCATTCGTCTCGCGAGCGTTTGCAAGCGGGACCGTATAACTGTCGACTTTGCCATTGCGGGTGAAGCACCAGTCGTTCGCGGGCCCGGCAACAGAGTTGAGGACAATACAGTCGAAACACTCCAGATCCCGTGGGTGCTCGGGGACGCCATGCTTTGCAAGATACCGGGGCGATGCGCACAAAACGCGCCGGTTGGGTGCCAAGGGCCGGGCAATGAAGGAGCTGTCCGGCGGCACACCGAATCGGATGGCGAGATCGATATCGTCTTGCAGCAAATGCGACAGCGAATCCGACAGCACCAACGCGAACTTCACCTCGGGGTATTGGGTGTTGAACTGGTCAAGCCAGTTCTTCAGCACGTTGCGCCCGAAATCCGAGGTTGCGGAAATTCGCACCTTGCCCCCCACAATGCTTTTCCCGGCCTGTAGAAAGGCATGACCATCGTCGAGTGCCTGGAGCGCCTGCTGACAATAGGCCAAATACGCCTGCCCCTCATCCGTCAAGCGCAGGTGGCGTGTCGTGCGCTCGAACAGACGCGTATGCAACGCCGACTCGAGCTTGACGAGGCGCGCACTCGCGGCAGCGGGGGAGAGTCCGAGTTTGCGGCCAGCGGCCGACAAACCGCCCAGATTGGCTGCTTCGACAAACAGCCGGATGTCACCCAGGTAGTCCATGATATTTCGATATTTTTTGAAAGTTATTCAAATAGTACGCCAATTATCAAACTGACGAGACATACCCAGAATGGCGACATCAATCAACGTTTGGAGCATCCTGATGTCGCTTTTCCCTGTTGCACGCCTGACCCATGCACGTTGCTGGTTACTCTCTTCCCTGGTCGCCGTCGCGGTGAGCCCCGTCTTCGCCGCGACCGATCCGCTCGTCCAGCCCCGCACGGTGATCGTCGACCATAGTCTTGCGAAGGCGCAGGTCGACGCGCAGATCCTGGCCGCACGCCGTTATGGCACGTTCTGGACCACCGGCGACGAAGCGCTCGCCCGCGCCGCCCTGGCACCCGACTTCAAGGATTCGACACTGCCGCCAGGTCGCCCCCAAGGCATTACCGGACCGATCGCGGCATCGAAAACCATGCACGCGGCGATTCCTGATATCCAGTGCGAAGTGGAACAGATGATGGTGGTCGGCGACCGGGTCATCGCTCATTTGCGTTTCACCGGTCACTTTACCGGCCAGTTCAAGGGCGTCCAGGGCACAGGGCAGACGATCGACTTCATCGCGACGGACATCTACCGCGTCGTCGAGGGGCGTATCGCCGAGAACTGGCATCTCGAAGATAACCTGACCCTGCTGCAACAGCTCGGCATGGTGAAGTAAGGGGATCACGCTGATGGACATTGATCATGAATCCATTGCTGACGACTCCAGTACATTGGCACAAGTCAGTCGCCGGACATTTCTCAATCGCGCCGGAGCGGCAGCAGGTGTGCTTGCTGCAAGTGCGGTGCTCCCTGCCGTCGCAGTCGCGCAAGCCGAGGCATCCACGCCAAAGCTCACGGCTGCACCACGCCATGGTCAGTTCTGGCCGGACGGTATTCGGCTGGTCGTTTCCATTTCCATGCAATTCGAGGCGGGCGGACAGCCGTCCAAGGGGACGGACAGTCCTTTTCCCAAGGTAGATTTTCCGCCAGATATTCCAGCGGATCCTGCAGCCAACACATGGTTTGCCTATGGCTATCGCGAGGGCATCCCGCGCATGCTCGATCTGTGGGATCGCCACCAGGTCAAGGTGACTTCGCACATGATCGGCGAGGCCGCTCAGCGGCATCCAGAACTGGCAAAGGAAATCGTTGCGCGCGGCCATGAAGCAGCCGGACACGGCCCTCGCTGGAGTTCCCAGTATGCGATGAGCCGCGAGGAAGAGCAGCAGTTCCTCGTTCAGGCAGCCAGCATGGTCGAAGCCGTCACGGGGCAGCGGCCAATTGGCTACAACTGCAACTGGCTGCGGCGGGGTCCAAACACACTGTCGCTGCTGCAAGAGTTGGGCTACGTCTACCACATCGACGATCTGAGTCGTGATGAGCCGTTCATCGAACAGGTCAATGGCAAGGATTTCGTCGTGGTGCCGTACACGCTGCGCAACAACGACATCCTGCTGATCGAGGGCCGCAACTATTCACCGAGCCGGTTCCTGGAACAGATCAAGTTGGATTTCGATCAACTCTACGAAGAGGCCGGCACACGCCGCCGCATGATGTCGGTCAGCGCGCATGACCGCATCAGCGGCTCGCCACAGATGGTGAGGGTCTGGGACGAATTTCTACGTTACGCCAAAAGCCGTCCGGGGGTCGCGTTCATGCGTAAGGATGAGATTGCACGCTACGTCCTCAGCAGTCCGCTGACTCTGCGCGAAGCCGAAACACTATAAAAGTGTGCATCTGGTCGAAGCCGAGACCGTTATAGGGCCCCGTAGCGTTACGATAGTGTCCCGGTTAGCCTTTCAGGGTGTCTACTTACAGTCAGCCCTGTCTGTACAGAGAGGAGAACACGATGAGCAACGAACAAGTTGCACCTGAAACGAAAGGTGTTGCGGTGAAGTTACTTGCCACCGTTGACCTTGGCCCAGAGATCGAGGGTATGGCAGGGCGTCAGCTTCGAATGCGTATGGTGACCATCGAGCCGGGAGGCGTCTTCGGGCCGGTTCACAACCATATAGACCGACCGGGCATCGTCTACATTCTGCAAGGCACGATCACTGACCATCGAAATGGAGTCGCCACGGACTATGGGCCCGGAGTGGGCTGGCCCGAGGACAGGAACACCACGCACTGGCTTGAAAACAGAGGAACGGTTGCGGCGGTGGAGATCTCGGTCGATATTGTCAGGCAGGAGTGAGGTCAGCTGTTGAGCGGTTATCAGGCAACCTGAATTAATGCCACTTTCTAGAGCTTTTCGGCGAGAACGCTGGAATGTTTTCGAGGCATTGGCGAAGGAGAGGACGAATGCTCCATAGCCAATTCCCCAAATGAGTCGGCCGTGTCGATATAGCGCATGGCCGATTTCATGTCCTTCCAGCCGACGTACGTCATCAGCGCTTTGACATCCCAGCCATTAGCGGTAGCCCAGGTCGCAAACCCTCGACGTAATGAGTGGCTGGTGTACAGCTCGCCGGGCACGCCTGCTCGGCTAAACACTCGACGCAGCAAAGGGATCAGGC
>NZ_JBFTLU010000216.1:0-13353 GCF_056396605.1 Pseudomonas sp. 05T35 | reverse complement strand
GGCCTGGGCCGTGCAAGGCAACAGTGGACTGGCCGACTACTACTGGAGTGCCATTGGCGACTATGAGGACGGACATTTCGACGACCCGGCCAAACGCCTGCAAACAGTCACTCTGGACCAGGCCAACCAAGCCCTTCACAAGCTGCTCGATCAGCAGGGTTACATTCGCATCGAGAAGCCGCTGCTCAGTTATGACGAGGTGCTGTGGTTGCTGGGCGGGGTGTTGGGGTTGATGGCGCTGATGGGCTGGCGTATTCACCACAAGCAGTGAAAACACCACGATCCCTGTAGCAGCTGCCGAAGGCGGCGTTCGGCTGCGAAGCGGCCGTAAAATCAGACACCACATTTTTTCAGGTTAACCGTGAAGGCTGGATTCACGACTGCTGCGCAGCCGAACGCAGGCTGCGCCAGCTGCTACAGGGATTGCGTATTACCTGATGCTTTCTCGCAACATCAGAGTGCCAGCGTTATCCTGTCGGGGTTTTTACCCACGACAATTGCGAATCGCCGAATGCCTATCCTGACCCATTACGTAACGCGCATCCTCGAACTGATGAAGCGCTACCCCGGGGTCATTGCGCTCGGTGGCTTCATCTCAGGGGTCTGCAGTTTCATTTTGGTCGACCGTCAACAAAGCCTGGCGACCTGGATTGCGGTGATCATGCTGGTCAGCTGGCTCTGGCTGATGCTGGAAAACAGCCTGACGGAGCTGTTCACCAAAGTCTTCAAGCGTGAGATCCCACAGCCGTTGTTGCGCTATGCGACACAGATGATTCATCAGGAAAGTCTGTTCTTTGTCTTGCCGTTCTTTTTCATCACCACCACCTGGAACAGCGGGCAATTGGTGTTCACCGGACTGCTCGGGGCGGCGGCGCTGGTTTCGATCACCGATCCGCTGTATTACAAATGGCTGGCGCCGCGCCGCTGGCTGTTTCTGGCGATGCATACGCTGACGCTGTTTGCCGCGCTGCTGACCGCATTGCCGATCATCCTGAACCTGACCACCGATCAGAGTTTCAAACTGGCTCTTGGCACCGCGATGCTGCTGTCTTTCCCAAGCCTGGCGTCGATCTTTCCGATTCGCACGATCCGCGGCGGCCTGAGCGTGCTCAGCATCACCCTGGCCATCGGCTGCGCCGGCTGGTTGCTGCGTTCCTGGGTGCCGCCGGCCACGTTGTGGATGACGCAAGTGGCAATCAGCACACAACTACAAGACCGTACACCCGGCGACAGCCACAATGAAGTCAGCGTCGCCCAACTGCGCCCTGATGGTCTGTACGCCTACACCGCGATCAACGCACCGCGCGGGCTCGACGAGCGGATTTATCACGTCTGGCAGTTCAACGGCAAAGAGGTCGACCGCATCGCACTGGATATCCACGGCGGGCGCAAGGAAGGGTACCGGGCCTGGAGCCATAAACAGAACTTCCCCGGCAACCCGGCAGGCGACTGGCAAGTGCGGGTACTGACCGAAGACGGTCAGGTGATCGGCGTACTGCGCTTTGAGGTGACCGACGTCAGTCAAAACGGCACGACGCCGAGCGAGGCAAAATAACCGGGATCATGCTATTACGTAGCACTGCGTATCAGTCGAACAAGCACGGAGATTATGAGCAGCACGATTGCCGGCAATGCCCAACTCGATACTTCGAACACCCCTGCGCGGTTGCGGGTCACGGGTGACTGGACGCTTGTCCATTACGCCGACCTCAAACGCCTGAGCAACACTCTCAAAGGTCAGTACGACGACCGAACCCCCATCGACCTCAATGGCATCGGCGCGCTCGACACCGCAGGCGCCTCGCTGCTGGTCGAGCTGCTCGGTGCCGAACGCCTCGGCAAGTCCGCCGAACACCCCGATTGCAGCCTGTCCGCAGCCGACCGTGCGCTGCTGCAAACCGTCTATTGCTCGCTGACTGACTTCTGCATCCCCATCAAAGAGCCCGAAATCAGTGTCGGCATTCAACTGCTGACCCGCATCGGGCGCGCAGTCGATGCGGTCTGGCAGGACACGCTGCAACTGTTGGGGTTTGTCGGGCTGATTCTGGAAACCATCGCTCGCAGCCTGTTTCACCCCAAGCGCTGGCGGATCACGCCGATGATCGCGCACATCGAACAAACCGGCCTCGACGCTGCGCCCATCGTCGCCTTGCTGACCTTCATGGTGGGCGCGGTAGTGGCCTTCCTCGGCGCCACGGTACTCGCCAGTTTTGGTGCGAGCATTTTTACCGTGGACCTGGTGGCGTTCTCGTTCCTGCGTGAGTTCGGTGTGCTGCTGACCGCCATCCTGATGGCCGGGCGCACTGCCAGTGCCTTCACCGCGCAAATCGGCTCGATGAAGGCCAACGAAGAAATTGACGCGATCCGCACCTTGGGTCTCGATCCGATGGAGCTGCTGGTGGTGCCACGGGTGTTGGCGTTGCTGGTGGCGCTGCCGATGCTGACCTTTCTGGCAATGCTCTCGGGGATTGTCGGGGGTGGGGTGGTCTGTGCGATATCGCTAGGCATCTCGCCGGCGATGTTCCTGTCTTTGCTGCAATCGGACATCGGCGTTCAACATTTTCTGGTCGGCATGGTCAAAGCACCAATCTTCGCCTTTTTGATCGCCTCCATTGGTTGTCTGGAAGGCTTCAAGGTCAGTGGCAGCGCTGAATCCGTTGGCGCCCACACCACGTCCAGCGTGGTGCAGTCGATTTTCGTGGTGATCGTGCTCGATGCGGTCGCCGCATTGTTCTTTATGGAGATGGGCTGGTGAGTCGTTTACCCCGTGCGCCCTCCGAGGCGGTGATCGAAGTTCGTGGGCTGTGCAATCGCTTCGGCCGCCAGAGCGTGCATGAAAACCTCGACCTGGATTTGTACAAGGGCGAGATTCTCGCCGTGGTCGGCGGTTCAGGCAGCGGCAAATCGGTGTTGCTGCGCAGCATTGTTGGCCTGCGCCAGCCCAGCGAAGGCATGGTGAAGGTGTTTGGCAAAAACCTGCCGAGCCTGACAGAGCATGAACGCTCACTGGTCGAGCGACGCTTCGGCGTGTTGTTTCAGAAGGGCGCGTTGTTCTCTTCGCTGACCGTGACCGAAAACGTCGCCTTACCATTGATCGAGCACGCCGGCCTGAGTCGCAACGACGCCGAGCATCTGGCGGCGGTTAAACTGGCCTTGGCTGGCCTGCCGCTGTCGGCTGCCGACAAGTACCCGGCCTCGCTGTCCGGCGGCATGATCAAACGCGCGGCGCTGGCCCGCGCCTTGGCGCTGGACCCGGACATCCTGTTCCTCGATGAGCCGACCGCCGGCCTCGATCCGATCGGCGCCGCGGCGTTCGATCAGTTGATCCTGACGTTGCGCGATGCGTTGGGGCTGAGTGTTTTCCTGGTCACCCACGACCTCGATACGCTGTACACCATCACCGACCGGGTCGCGGTGCTGGCGCAGAAAAAAGTACTGGTGGCCGACGCCATCGACACCGTGTCGGAAACCGACGACGCGTGGATTCACGAATACTTCCACGGCCCACGCGGCCGCGCGGCGCTTTCGGCCGCTTCACAGCTCAACGAGGTATGACATGGAAACCCGAGCCCACCATGTATTGATCGGCCTGTTCACCGTATTGGTGGTGGCCGGTGCATTGCTGTTCGGCCTGTGGCTGGCCAAGTCCAGCGTCGACACCGCCTTCAAGGACTACGAGGTGGTTTTCAATGAGGCGGTCAGCGGTCTGTCCAAAGGCAGCGCGGTGCAGTACAGCGGGATCAAGGTCGGCGATGTGGTGACATTACGCCTCGACCCCAAAGACCCGCGCCGGGTATTGGCGCGGATTCGACTGAGCGGCGACACCCCGATCAAGGAAGACACCCAGGCGAAACTGGCGCTGACCGGGATTACCGGCACCTCGATCATCCAGCTCAGTGGCGGCACCCCGCAAAGCCCGGAGCTGGAAGGCAAGGACGGTAATTTGCCGGAGATTATTGCTTCGCCTTCGCCCATTTCACGGTTGCTGAACAACAGCGACGACTTGATGAGCAGCGTCAACCTGTTGCTGCATAGCGCCAACCAGATGATGTCGCCGGAAAACGTCGACCGTCTGGGCAAAACCCTCGAGAACCTGGAGCAAACCACCGGAAGCATCGCCGAGCAGCGCGGGGATCTTAGCCAGGCCATGCAGCAACTGGCGTCGGTAGGCAAACAGGCCAGCGCCACCCTGGAGCAGACGTCTGCGCTGATGCGTAACGCCAACGGTATGCTCAACGATCAAGGCAAACAGATGTTCGGCAGTGCCGAGCAGGCCATGAAGTCGCTGGAGCAGAGCAGCGCAACCATCAACAGCTTGCTGTCCGACAATCAGGATGCGCTGAATAACGGCATGCAGGGGCTCAACAGTCTGGCCCCGGCCATACGTGAGTTGCGCGACACCCTGAGTTCGTTACGCGCCATCTCTCGTCGCCTGGATTCCAACCCCAGTGGTTACTTGCTGGGCGGCGACAAGGATAAGGAGTTCACGCCATGAAACCCGTCTACCGCGCCTTTGCGCACTGCGCGCTGTTGGCAAGTTTCGCGCTGACCAGTGCCTGCTCGATTTTACCCAAGGCTGACCCCCAGGATGTCTACCGTCTGCCTGTCACGCCGAACGCCGCGTCTTCGATGCACGCCAACTCGGTGCCGTGGTCGCTACGTCTGTCTAAACCCCAGGCCAGCGACGTGCTCAACAGTTCAAAAATCGCCGTAATCCCTCAAGGCGACCTGATCAGCAGCTACAAGGCTTCGCGCTGGAGCGATCCTACGCCGACCCTGCTGCGCAATCGGCTGCTCGCCGGGTTTGCACAGGACGGCCGCGTACAGCGGCTCAGCACCGACGACAGCAACTTGCAGACGGATCTGGAGCTGAGCGGGAACCTGCAAGCGTTCCAGACGGAATATCAAGGCAACACCGCGCAAGTGGTCATTAGCCTGGATGCGCTACTGGTGCGTGGCAATGACCAGCGGATCCTCGCCAGCCGCCGCTTCGAAGTGCGCCAGCCATTGAGCGATGTGAAGGTGCCCGCTGTGGTGACCGGGTTTGGTCAGGCCAGTGATACGCTCACGGCGCAGGTGATTGCGTGGACGGTAGAGCAGGGGCAGAAGACCGCGACCATGAAACCCTGAGGTTCATGTGGGAGCGAGCCTGCTCGCGATGAGGGCATGACAGTAAAAACAATGCTGACTGACCCACCGATATCGCGAGCAAGCTCGCTCCCACAGGTTTTTCTGCCTCAGCCGAAGAACCAGTAGCAAACCCCGATCGCCCCCAGCACCCCGGCGAGTTCCGCCAACAGTGCGCAACCCACGGCATGTCGCGCACGCTGAATGCTCACCGCTCCGAAGTACACCGCCAGCACATAGAACGTGGTTTCGGTACTGCCCTGAATAGTCGCTGCCACCAGCGCCGGGAAGCTGTCGACGCCTTGGGTTTTCATGGTTTCGATCAGCATCGCCCGTGCAGCGCTGCCGGAGAACGGCTTGACCATCGCGGTCGGCAGGGCATCGACGAAACGCGTGTCCCATCCGGCCCATTGCACCAGATGGCGAATCCCGTCCAGCCCGAAGTCGAGCGCACCGGACGCCCGCAATACGCCCACCGCACACAGCATCGCGACCAGATATGGCAGCAGGTTCTTGGCGACATCGAAGCCTTCTTTGGCACCTTCGACGAACGCTTCGTAGACCTTGACCTTGCGCAGCGCGCCAATCACCAGAAACAGCATGATCATCCCGAACATCGTCAGGTTGCCGAGGATCGATGACAGGCTCGCCAGCGCAGTGGCTGAGAGCGCCGTCAACAGGGCCATGAAGCCACCCAGCAGCAACGCACCCGGAATCAGATAGGCCAGCACCACCGGGTCCCACAGTCGCAGACGCTGCATGAACGATACCGACAGCAGACCGACAATGGTTGAACAACTGGTCGCCAGCAAAATCGGCAGGAACACCAGCGTCGGGTCGGCAGCACCTTGCTGGGCGCGGTACATGAAGATAGTCACGGGCAGCAGGGTCAGGGACGAGGCGTTAAGCACCAGGAACAGGATTTGTGCATTGCTTGCGACCGTGGTGCTGGGGTTGAGCTCCTGCAACGCACGCATCGCCTTGAGACCAATCGGCGTAGCGGCATTGTCGAGCCCCAGGGTATTGGCAGCAAAGTTGAGGGTGATCAGGCCTATGGCCGGATGACCCGCCGGCACTTCGGGCATCAGGCGCAGGAACAACGGGCCCAGCGCCTTGGCCAGCCAGTCGACGATCCCGGCTTTTTCAGCGATCCGCAGAAAGCCCAGCCAGAGGGTCAGGGTGCCGAACAGCAACACCATGACGTCGACCGACAGCTTGGCCATGGCGAAGATGCTTTCCACCATCGTCGCGAAGATCCCGGCATTGCCGCCGATCAGCCACTGCGCGAGTGCCGAAACGGCCGCCACGATGAAAAAGCCAAGCCACAGGCCATTGAGCATCAGTCAAATCCCCCAGAAGATGCCGCGAATGATAGCGGGGTGGGGAGAAACGACAAACCCCGGATTTCTCCGGGGTTTGTTTGTGAGGACTGGTGCAGTTCACTGTGGGAGCGAGCCTGCTCGCGATGACTGACTGCTAGCCGACATTTATATCAACGGATCAACCGCTATCGCGAGCAGGCTCGCTCCCGCAAAAAGTTCAAACTTCACTCAGTTGCTGGTGATTTCGCCAGCCGGCAGCTTCTCTTTGCTGCGCCAGTGCGGCAGGGAGTTCCAGTAGCGCTGGCCCTTGGCGTCGTCGTACATGCCTTCCCAACGGGAGACGACCAGCACGGCCAAGGCGTTACCGATCACGTTCAGTGCGGTACGGGCCATGTCCATGATGCGGTCGACACCGGCGATGAACGCCAGGCCTTCCATCACCGAGAAGCCGAACAGGCGAGTGATCAGGCCCAACACCACGAAGGCGAAGAACAGGACAGCGACGTAAACCAGGATCACCAGTTTGGCCAGCGGCAGCAGGGAAGCGAAACCGAAGTTGGCAACGGTCACTGCGATCAGTGCGAACACGCCGATCGGGGCGTAGTTCATGATCATGTGAGTGACCTTGAACATGCTTTCCGAGACGCCCTGGAACATCTTCACCAGCGGCTCGCGCAGGTCCGATTGCAGGCTCGACAGACCAAGACCGAACAACACCGAGAAGAAGATGATCGGCAGCATCTCTCCACGCGCCATGGCGGCAAAGATGTTCGATGGAATCAGGTTGAGGATGGTTTCGATGAACGCGTGTTCATGCTGAACCTCGGCCGCGGTCGCCTGGTACTTGGAGATATCCACAGTACCCAGGGTGCTCATATCGATGCCGGAACCCGGGTGGAACACGTTGGCCAGCACCAGACCGACCAGAATGGCGATGGTGGTGACGATTTCGAAGTAAATGATGGTCTTGAGACCAATGCGCCCGAGCTTCTTCGCATCGCCTACACCGGCAATACCGACGACCAGCGAGGAGATCACGATCGGGATCACGATCATCTTGATCAGACGGATAAAGATATCGCCCGCCGGTTGCAGGACGTTACTGATCCACCAGGCTTTTTCCGCACTGAAGTGGTTGAGCAACGCGCCAATTGCAATGCCCAGTACCAGACCGATGAGGATCTGCCAGGCGAGGCTCAGCTTTGCCTTTTTCATATCATTACCCTTTTCTTATAAATGGATTCGGGAAGATGCACAAACTGGAACGCTCAAGGCGGAAAAGTCAGCGCATCTGCCCCCGGATAAAGTCGCCTGGAGCGCGTAATTACAGCTCTCTGGCAGATAAAAAAGGCGCAACTATTCCGATGCACGAGAGCGACGTCTAATGCCGTAAACGCCTACCCTATGCCGAATCGGCATGAGATTTTTCAAACCAAACCGCCGTCCCAACCGGTTCGAATACGACATTTCGGCAGGTATAAGTGCCGTGAACCGGCCATCGCAGAGGAGATTGATCGTTTTTTGAGCAACGGAATATGGACAAAAACCAGAGAGAAATCCTACGCGCCGTAGTGAAATGGGAGCAGGAATCACCGCCAAATTTCTCGATATACGGTCGCCCGAAACACTGCGAAATGCTTTGTGAAGAACACTGATGGTTTTTTGCCGGCTGGCGCAGCGATAAAAAATCGCTGGGAAGCTCTAGGTCAACGCTTTGCACATATAAGCGCGCCGCAGATTTGTCACGTCATGATTGACGGTCAAATACGCGGCGCTGCTTTTCCTGACCCGGCCCTTGCGCGGGCACTCCCTGTACCCGTAGGTCACTCCGATCCTGAAGCAATCAGAACGTCCCGGCCCCTTGGCCATGCGCGCACCCTCCTCGGGTGGGCGCAGAGGAAAAAGGCATTGCTGACCTCCTTCGTTTTTCAAACCCGGTACCTGTTCGGGTCTGTCTTCAAGCAAATGCTCACGATCAGCCTCGACATCAGCCTCGACCGCGACGGCCAAAGATGAACGAAGCAATAAACATCACCAGGAACACGACAAAGAGAATCTTGGCGATACCCGTGGCGGTGCCCGCGATACCACCGAAGCCCAGTACGGCAGCGACAATGGCAATAATCAAAAATGTGATTGCCCAGCTCAACATGGTGATTCTCCTTACGCTTCTATTAAGAGGTGCAGCTATTCCCGGCACATGAACATCGCACCAAGCCAGTTACCTAGAACACCCAACGGTCCTGACGCAGCGCCACGGCACCCGGTTCGGCCGGGTCCACACTCATCATTCTCATTGAGGCTGCATCAGCAGGCCGACTGCCGACCGCACTGAAATGGGTTTGGGTCAAGTGATGAGTCGGCGCAATCGCTGCCTCCGGCTGCTGGCTTTGTTCCCAACGCAAGAATTGCTGGCCTCCGATCAAAGTGATCAGCAAGGCAAACACGGCAAACATCCCTTGCTGGATAGTCAGTGGCGAGATACGCAATTGGGTGGCACGTTGGCGAATCATCCGAAACTCCTCCCACACTGTTAGTTATTGGTCTGGGGGCGCTCTTTCTTGAATGCCCCGCTTAACCAGACCATTGCAGCCTGCATGCCAGCGCCTTCACTGAAATAAGCTCAATAAAATCAAATAGATATTTCGATTAACAAAATGCATTCGGACGCATCCTGCACGATGGCCCCCAGAGGATCGTGCGTAATGCACGATCGGTTTGCAGGAAATCGAAACTTTTTGGAATGTATGAAGGGATATGGATGTCAGAAAAAGAGGCGGGAAAACGCCGGGGCCGTCGTCGCAGAAACAAAAACGATTTAAATCATATAGTTAATAGAACTTCGAACAGACAGCTACCCCATTCTGATGAGAAGCGCTCAGAATCAACCATGCAACTTGCCCGATTTTTCCGAGACTAAATTAAGAGCATTCATTTAAGGAGCGTAGGAAAAATGGAATCAGCCAAAGAGCATCAAGGCCGCATTTTGCTGGTGGATGACGAATCCGCCATCCTGCGCACTTTTCGCTACTGCCTGGAAGACGAAGGCTATACCGTCGCCACCGCCAACAGCGCAGCCCAGGCCGACGCCTTGTTGCAACGACAGGTCTTCGACCTGTGCTTCCTTGACCTGCGCCTGGGTGAAGACAACGGTCTCGACGTCTTGGCGCAAATGCGTGTGCAGGCGCCCTGGATGCGCGTAGTGATCGTCACCGCACACTCGGCCGTAGACACCGCCGTCGATGCGATCCAGGCCGGTGCCGCCGACTATCTGGTCAAACCTTGCAGCCCCGACCAATTGCGCCTGGCCACCGCCAAACAACTGGAAGTGCGCCAGCTCTCGGCACGCCTTGAAGCCCTCGAAGGTGAAGTCCGCAAACCCAACGATGGCCTGGACTCCCACAGTCCGGCGATGAAAGTCGTATTGGAAACCGCCCGCCAGGTCGCCAGCACCGACGCCAACATTCTGATACTCGGCGAATCCGGTACCGGTAAAGGCGAGCTGGCCCGGGCCATTCACGGCTGGAGCAAACGCGCGAAAAAATCCTTTGTCACCATCAACTGCCCTTCATTGACAACCGAGCTGATGGAGAGCGAACTCTTTGGCCACAGCCGCGGGGCGTTTACCGGTGCCAGCGAAAGTACCCTCGGCCGAGTCAGTCAGGCCGACGCAGGTACATTGTTTCTTGATGAGATCGGCGATTTCCCGCTGGCCTTGCAGCCCAAACTGCTGCGCTTTATTCAGGACAAGGAATACGAAAGGGTCGGCGACCCGGTGACCCGTCACGCCGATGTGCGAATTCTTGCCGCCACCAATCTCAATCTCGAAGACATGGTCCGCGACGGCCGTTTTCGCGAAGACCTGCTCTACCGGCTGAACGTCATCACCTTGCACCTGCCGCCACTACGCGAACGCGCCGAGGACATCCTGGCCCTGGCCGACCGCTTCCTCGCGCGTTTCGTCAAGGAGTACGCGCGGCCTGCTCGTGTCTTCAGCGACGAAGCACGCGAGGCGCTGCTCGGCTATCGCTGGCCAGGCAACATCCGCGAACTGCGTAATGTGGTTGAACGAGCAAGCATCATTTGCCCACAGGAGCGAGTCGAGATCAGCCATTTGGGCATGGCCGAGCAAACCACCAGCAACACCCCCAGAATCGGCGCGGCGCTGAGCCTGGATGAATTAGAGAAAGCCCACATCGGTGCGGTACTGGCCAGCGCCGGGACCCTCGATCAAGCGGCCAAGACCCTGGGTATCGACGCCTCGACGCTGTACCGCAAACGCAAACAGTACAACCTGTGAGCAGCACCTTATGAAGCTGGCGATGAAGTTGCGCACACGGCTGTTTCTGAGTATCTCGGCACTGATCACCGTGGCGTTGCTCGGCCTGATACTCGGGCTGGTCAGCGTGATGCAGATAGCCAGTCACCAGGAAGCGCTGATCCGCGACAACTTCATCACCCTGGATCTGGAACTCAAGCTGCGCCAGACCCTGGACGATCAGTTGATCAACATGCTCAGCATAAAGCCCGACCTTGAGGCACTCGAATCCTCTGAACGGCGCTACTTCGAGCTGCTGGATCAAGGCATCGAGCACGAAAACAGTTTCAATGGCGCGCATCACGGCTTCGAGCAGGCCCGCACGGACTACCTGTCCTTTCTCAAAGCCTTCAGCCTCACGCAGGAACCGTCCGGCAAGCTCGCCGGCAATCGGGACCTCACCGAAAAGTTCAACGTGCTGCGAAACGGCCTGATCGCCGAACACAAACAGGCTCTGGACAACATCGACGATACCCAGCGCAATGCCCGCGAACATGCGCTGCTGATTGCCGGTTTGCTTGGATTGGTCGGGTTGGCGGTACTGGTCATCGGTTTCATCACCGCTCACGGCATCGCCCGGCGCTTCGGTGAGCCGATCGAGGCACTGGCCAAGGCCGCGGATAACATCGGTCAGGGTAACTTCGATGTCACCCTGCCGATTTCCCCAGCGGTGGAACTGACCCAGCTCACCCGGCGCTTCGGGATCATGGCCGAAGCCTTGCGCGAGCATCAGRCAACCAATGTCGATGAACTGCTCGCCGGTCAGCAACGCTTGCAAGCCGTGCTCGACAGCATCGATGACGGTTTGCTGATGATTGATCGTCAGGGCCAGCTGGAGCACCTTAATCCGGTCGCACAGCGTCAGTTGGGCTGGGACGAAAGCCGCCTGGGCCAAGGCCTGGGCACCGCGCTCAAACGGCTGGAGCTCGATGAACAACTACAAACGATACTGCGCGGCGGAACACTGGAGCGTGCGCCTGAAGACCTGGGCATCGAAGTCGATGGCGAGTCACGACTGTTGACCTACAGCCTGACGCCGGTCATTCATCCCCAAGGGCATATCCTCGGCGCCGTGATGGTGCTGCACGATGTCACCGAGCAACGAGCCTTTGAACGGGTACGCAGTGAGTTTGTACTGCGCGCCTCCCACGAGTTGCGTACCCCAGTCACCGGCATGCACATGGCCTTCGGCCTGTTCCGCGAGCGCGCGCACTTTGCCGATGACTCTCGCGAAGCCGACCTGTTGAACACGGTGAATGAGGAAATGCAGCGTTTGATGCAGTTGATCAACGACCTGCTGAACTTCTCGCGCTATCAGAATGGTCTACAAAAACTCACCCTGGCGCCGTGCAACATCGATGACCTGCTGGAGCAGGCACAAGGGCGTTTCGCCGAGCGGGCCAATGAGCAAAGCATCGAGCTGCTGGTGGAAGTGCACACACCACTCCCGCGACTGCAGGCCGATCAGGCGCAACTCGACCGGGTGCTGGACAACCTGATCGACAACGCGCTGCGCCATACCAGCCACCATGGGCAGATACGCTTGCAGGCTCGCCGGCACGGCGAACGGGTGATCGTCAGCGTCGAAGACAATGGCGAAGGCATCGCCTATGGCCAGCAGGGGCGGATTTTCGAACCCTTCGTTCAGGTCGGGCGCAAGAAGGGCGGCGCCGGGCTCGGTCTGGCATTGTGCAAGGAGATCGTGCAACTGCACGGCGGTCGCATGGGCGTATATTCCCGGCCGGGGCAGGGCACTCAGTTCTATATGGCACTGCCACTCTAACGGGAGATCACGCCTCGTCATCCAGCCGCCGTGACGCCAACCGACGGCCTCGGGTGATCAGTTCAATGAACTGCGCCGCAGTCAAGGCATGGGCGAACAACCAGCCTTGGCCGTAATTCACTCCCTCACTGCTCAGCAACGCGGCCTGGGCTTCATGTTCGATACCTTCGGCAATCACCTTGAGCTGCAAGGCGTGCGCCATGCGAATGATGTGCGGCGCCACGCCGCTGCTGGCGGCGTCGTGGCCCAGCGCATCAATGAAAGCCTTGTCGATTTTCAGGYAGTCCACTGGCAGGGTTTGCAGATAAGCCAGGCTGCAATAACCGGTGCCAAAGTCGTCGATCAACACTTGATGCCCGGCGTCGCGCAATGCTTGCAGGTTCTCCCGCGCGACCACCACATCGATCAACCCCCGCTCAGTCACCTCAAACGCGATCTGCCGCGCAGCGACCCGGTGCGTGGCCAGCAAGCCTGCCATGACTTGGCCGACCCGGGGCACCATGACGTCGCAGGCCGCCAGGTTGACCGAAATATACAACTGCGGGTTGGCGCGAAGTAACTTGCCGAGCTGTTCAAGCAATCGCTGCAACACAAAGTCAGTGATCTGACGGATCTGCCCGGAGTCTTCCGCCATGGGAATAAACAGATCCGGGCTGGTCAGCGTGCCGTCCGGCCGACGCCAGCGCAATAAGGCTTCGGCACCGACACAATGACGGTTCTTAAGATCGAAGATCGGCTGATACAGGACCTGTAACTCGCCACGCTTGAGGGCTCCCTGCAACTCACCGCCCAACGATTGCCGT
>NZ_JBFTLU010000215.1:0-7258 GCF_056396605.1 Pseudomonas sp. 05T35 | reverse complement strand
CGACCACACCGAGCATGGTCACGGACAGGCCATCCAGGTACAGGGCGAAGTTCGGCTTGAAGTCGCCGACCGACATCCACTGCCACAACACCTGGGTGACGTGACCGCCTTCAGGCGGCGCGACGTTGAACTGCCAGATGACGTAGGCAGCAACGATCGCCGAGAGGCCGACGGAGCCGACGCCGATCAGCGCCGAGAGGTTTTCCGAGAGGCGGCCGCGTGAGAACGACAGCAGCAGGAAACCGATCAGGGGGAATACGAAAGTCAGATAGAGAAGGTTCATCCGCGCATCTCGCTGGCAGCGTCGATATCGAGAGTGTGGAAGCGGCGATGCAGCTGCAACAGAATCGCCAGGCCAATGCTGGCCTCGGCGGCGGCCAGGCTGATCACCAGGATGAACATGATCTGTCCATCCGGCTGGCCCCAACGGCTACCGGCAACGATGAACGCCAGTGCGGAGGCATTCATCATGACCTCCAGGCTCATCAGCACGAAGAGAATGTTGCGGCGGACCATCAGGCCAACCAGACCGAGGCAGAACAGGATGCCGGCAACCGCCAGACCATGCTCGAGAGGGATAGCAGGCATAAAGTTACTCCTTCGCCTCGTTGCGGCCCAAGTGGAACGCCGTGACGGCTGCGGCGAGCAGCAGCATCGAGGCGAGTTCGACCACCAGCAGATAAGGACCGAACAGGCTGATGCCCACGGCCTTGGCGTCTACGGTGGTGTGGCCGACGCCGGTGCCGCTGGAATGGCTGAACAGCACATACAGCAGTTCAGCCAGCAGCAGCGCAGCCAGTACCACCGGACCCGCCCAGATACCGGGCTTGAGCCATACGCGTTCTTGCTGAACCGAGGCGGGGCCGAGGTTCAGCATCATCACCACGAACACGAACAGCACCATGATGGCGCCGGCGTAGGCGATCACTTCCAGTACACCGGCAAATGGCGCACCGAGGCTGAAAAAGGTCATCGCCACGGCGAGCAGCGAAATAATCAGGTAGAGCAGGGCGTGTACAGGATTGGTGTTGGTGATCACGCGAAGCGTGGACACAACGGCAACTCCTGACGCGAAATAGAAAGCGAATTCCATCTTTCTTCCTTAAGGCAGCAAGCTCTTCACGTTGATCGGTTCGGCTTCATTCTGCGCGGAGCCTTTCGGCTTGCCAGCAATGGCCATACCTGCAACACGATAGAAGTTGTAGTCAGGGTTTTTGCCGGGGCCGGAGATCAGCAGATCTTCTTTCTCGTAAACCAGGTCCTGACGCTTGAACTCGGCCATTTCGAAATCCGGTGTCAGCTGGATCGCGGTGGTCGGGCAGGCTTCCTCGCAGAGGCCACAGAAAATGCAGCGCGAGAAGTTGATACGGAAAAACTCCGGGTACCAGCGACCGTCTTCGGTTTCGGCTTTCTGCAGCGAGATGCAACCGACCGGGCATGCCACGGCGCAGAGGTTGCAGGCAACGCAGCGCTCTTCACCATCGGGGTCGCGGGTCAGGACGATACGTCCACGAAAGCGCGGCGGCAGGTACACCGCCTCTTCCGGATATTGCAGCGTGTCGCGCTTGCGGAAGGCATGGCCGAAAATCATCACCAGGCTGCGAAGCTGGGTGAAGAAGCCATGCACGATGTCAAAAATATACTTCATGATTCTCTATCCTCACTGAGCCGCGATGGCGGGCGTGTTGAGCAACACGATCGCAGCGGTCACCAGCATGTTGACGAGGGTCAGCGGCAGGCAGAACTTCCAGCTGAAGTCCATCACTTGGTCATACCGTGGGCGCGGAATCGAGGCGCGCAGCAGGATGAAGAACATGATGAAGAACGCGGTTTTCAGTGCGAACCAGATGAACGGGATCTGCGGCAGAATGCCGAACGGACCGTGCCAGCCACCGAAGAACAAGGTTACCAGCAGCGCCGAAATCAACACGATGCCGATGTACTCGCCGACGAAGAACATGCCCCATTTCATGCCGGCATATTCAATGTGGTAACCGTCGGCCAGTTCCTGCTCCGCTTCCGGCTGGTCGAACGGGTGACGGTGAGTCACGGCGACGCCGGCAATGAAGAAGGTCAGGAAACCGAAGATCTGCGGAATGACGAACCACAGGTGCTGCGCCTGGTAGTCAACGATGTCGCGCATGTTGAACGAGCCGACCTGGATCACGATGCCCATCAGCGACAGGCCCATGAACACTTCGTACGACACGGTTTGTGCCGAGGCCCGCAAGCTGCCCAGCAGGGCGAACTTGTTGTTACTCGACCAGCCGGCGAACAACACCGCGTAGACCGACAGACCGGCCATGGCGAAGAAGAACAGGATACCGATGTTCAGGTCCGCGACACCCCAGGTCGGGGTGATCGGGATGATCGCGAAGGCAATCAGCAAGGCGCTCATGGCCACGACCGGCGCCAGGGTGAAGATCACCTTGTCGGCAAACGGCGGCGTCCAGTCTTCCTTGAAGAACATCTTGATCATGTCGGCTGCAATCTGGAACGCGCCGAACGGGCCGACGCGGTTCGGACCGTAACGGTCCTGCCAGAGGGCGAGCAAACGACGCTCGACCCAGCTCAACAGCGCGCCGCAGACCACCACGGCGAGCAGGATCACGATGGCCTTGAGCACCGCGATGATGATGTCGATCACTTCAGGAGTGAACAAGGTCATTGCGCTGCCTCCTGCAGACCGTCAACGGATTTGCCAAAGATTGCCGGTGGAATGCCGGCGATACCCGCAGGCAGCGCCACCAGGCCAGCGCCCAGTTCTTCGTTGATGCGCAGCGGCAGACGCAGGGTCTGGCCGGCAACGTTCAAGCTCAGCATGGCACCGTCATTGACGCCCAGGCGATCGGCTTCGGACTTGGCCAGCGACACATAAGCGGCTGGAATGCGTTCCTGGACCGGAGCGGCTTTCGAAGAGTTCTCTTCGCTGCCGAACAGGTGATAGAACGGCACAACCTGCCAGGTGCCMTGGGCCGGGTTGAACGCACGCGGAACACTGGCGAACCAGTTCAGTGAATCGCCCTGGCTTTCGATCAGGCGAGCACCCGGATCACCGGCACGCAGATGACCACCGACTTCGTCCTGGAACTTGTTCCAGGCTTGCGGCGAGTTCCAGCCCGGCGACCAGGCGAATGGCACTTGCTGACGCGGTTCGACGGAGCCCGAGTAACCTTCCATGGAGAACGAGAACGCGGTGTCGTTGTCCTGGGAGGTACGCGGCTCGTGCACGCTGATGTCGGCACGCATCGCGGTCCGGCCACTGTAACGCAGCGGTTCGCGGGCCAGTTTCAGGCCTTTGATCCGGAACGAAGCGGACGGCGCAGCGTTGACGATACCGGCCAGTTGTGGGGTGCTCGACGCGCAGGCCGCGGTGACGTGGTCCAGTTGGGTCCAGTCGATCGGCTGGTTCAGCAGGGTCGCGCGCAGGGCATGCAGCCAGCGCCAGCCTTCGTGAACCAGGATGCTTGCATCGAGGTAAGTCGGGTCGAAGACCTGGAAGAAGCGCTGGGCGCGGCCTTCCTGGCTGACCAGCGTACCGTCGCCTTCAGCGAAGCTGGCGGCTGGCAGAACCAGGTGCGCGCGATCGCTGGTAGCGGTTTTCTGATGGTCGGCAACGATCACCACTTTGGCGGCGGTCAGGGCTGCATCGACCTTGGCTTTGTCGGTACGGGTGTACAGATCGTTTTCCAGCACCACGATGGCGTCGGCTTTACCGTCGATCACCGCTTGCAGGGCTGCATCGACCGATTCGCCGCCGAGCATGGCCAGGCCGAGGCTGTTGGCCTCTGGCACGATCAGGCTGATGGAACCGTTCTTCTCGCGCAGCTTCAGGGCTTTGGCGATGTTCGCCGCCGCTTCGATCAGCGCTTTGGAGCCCAGCGAAGTACCGGCGATGATCAGCGGACGCTTGGCCGCGAGCAGGGCGTTGGCGATGCGTTGAGCCAGTTCGAGAGCTTCGCTGTCCAGGCCTTCAACGGCCGGGGCGCTGGCGTCGAGGGCGTGAGCCACGGCGAAACCGATACGTGCCAGGTCGTCTGGAGCGGCGTGAACGCATTCTTCAGCCACGTCGTCGAGCTTGGTTTCGGCCAGGCTTGCGATAAACAGCGGGTTCAGCGCGTGCTGACCGATGTTTTTCACCGCGGCGTCGAGCCAAGGCTGAACGCGCATGGCGTCGGCCATGTCTTCGGCTTTGCCCTTGACCGATTGACGCAGGGCCAGGGCCATGCGCGCAGCGGTCTGGGTCAGGTCTTCACCGAGGACGAAAATCGCGTCGTGGTCTTCGACGTCGCGCATGTTCGGGATCGGCAGCGGGCTGTCTTTCAGCACCTGCATGACCAGGCGAATACGCTCAAGCTCGGAAGCTTCGATACCCGAGTAGAAGTGCTCGGCACCGACCAGTTCGCGCAGGGCGTAGTTGCTTTCAAGGCTGGCACGCGGCGAACCGATACCAACGATGTTGCGACCGCGCAGCAAATCAGCGGCTTTATCCAGCGCTTCGTCGAGGCTCAGCTTGGCGCCGTTGGCCAGCAGTGGCTGACGTGGGCGATCTTCGCGGTTGACGTAGCCATAGCCGAAACGGCCACGGTCGCAAAGGAAGTACTGGTTCACCGAACCGTTGAAGCGGTTTTCGATGCGACGCAGTTCGCCGTAACGCTCACCCGGGCTGATGTTGCAACCGCTGGAGCAGCCATGGCAGATGCTCGGCGAGAACTGCATGTCCCATTTACGGTTGTAGCGCTCGGAGTGAGTCTTGTCGGTGAATACACCGGTCGGGCAGACCTCGGTGAGGTTGCCGGAGAACTCGCTTTCGAGGGTGCCGTCTTCAACGCGACCGAAGTACACGTTGTCGTGGGCGCCGAATACACCGAGGTCAGTACCGCCGGCGTAGTCTTTATAGAAACGTACGCAGCGATAGCAGGCGATGCAGCGGTTCATTTCGTGGGAAATGAACGGGCCCAGTTGCTGGTTCTGGTGGGTACGCTTGGTGAAGCGGTAACGGCGCTCGTTGTGGCCGGTCATTACCGTCATGTCTTGCAGGTGGCAGTGACCGCCTTCCTCGCACACGGGGCAGTCGTGCGGGTGGTTGGTCATCAGCCATTCGACGACGCTTGCGCGGAACACTTTGGCTTCTTCGTCGTCAATGGAGATCCAGCTGCCGTCGGTCGCAGGGGTCATGCAGGACATGACGATACGACCACGCTTGTCGTTCTCGTCGGTGTACTGCTTGACGGCGCACTGGCGGCAAGCGCCAACGCTGCCGAGGGCGGGGTGCCAGCAGAAATAAGGGATATCGAGGCCTAGCGACAGACATGCCTGTAACAGGTTGTCTGCCCCATCGACTTCGAGCTCTTTGCCGTCTACGTGGATAGTGGCCATGGTTCAAAGTTCTTCGTTGGCCCGGTGTCAGCGGGCGTGGCTAATGGAATCTTGTTATCCGTCCAAATCCAAACAGCCTGAAAAGGCGTCATCGGACGAAAGGCGAACGGCACGGACCGTTCGCCTTTTTTAAAGCGTTAAGCGCCGACCAGGATCGGCTTTGCCAGAGGCGGGACGGCGACGCTGCTGGTAGGCGCGATGCCGGCTTCGAACTCTGGACGGAAGTATTTGATTGCGCTGCCCAATGGCTCCACGGCACCCGGTGCGTGAGCACAGAAGGTCTTGCCTGGGCCGAGGAAACCGACCAGACCCAGCAGGGTCTCGATGTCGCCGGCTTGCCCTTCACCGTTCTCGATGGCGCGCAGGAGCTTGACGCTCCACGGCAAACCGTCACGGCACGGGGTGCAGAAACCGCACGACTCACGGGCGAAGAACTCTTCCATGTTGCGCAGCAGGGACACCATGTTGACGCTGTCGTCCACCGCCATGGCCAGGCCGGTACCCATACGGGTGCCCACTTTGGCGATGCCGCCGGCGTACATTTGTGCGTCCAGGTGTTCCGGCAACAGGAAGCCGGTACCGGCGCCGCCTGGCTGCCAGCACTTGAGCTTGTAACCGTCGCGCATGCCGCCGGCGTAGTCTTCGAACAGCTCGCGCGCAGGGACGCCGAACGGCAGCTCCCACAGGCCGGGGTTCTTCACTTTGCCGGAGAAGCCCATCAGCTTGGTGCCATGGTCTTCACTGCCTTCGCGAGCGAGGGATTTGTACCAGTCCACGCCGTCGCCGATGATCGCCGGCACGTTGCACAGCGTTTCGACGTTGTTCACGCAGGTCGGCTTGCCCCATACGCCAACGGCGGCAGGGAAGGGCGGCTTGGAGCGCGGGTTGGCGCGGCGGCCTTCGAGGGAGTTGATCAGTGCGGTTTCTTCACCGCAGATGTAACGCCCGGCGCCGGTATGGACGAACAGTTCGAAATCGAAACCGCTGCCCAGGATGTTCTTGCCCAGCAGGCCCGCAGCCTTGGCTTCTTCCACGGCACGGTTCAGGTGCTTGGCGGCGGTGGTGTATTCGCCACGCAGGAAGATGTAGCCACGGTAGGTTTTCAGTGCGCGGGCACTGATCAGCATGCCTTCGATCAGCAGATGGGGCAGTTGCTCCATCAGCATGCGGTCTTTCCAGGTGTTGGGTTCCATTTCATCCGCGTTGCACAGCAGGTAGCGGATGTTCATGGATTCGTCTTTGGGCATCAGGCCCCACTTCACGCCAGTGGGGAAGCCCGCGCCGCCGCGACCCTTGAGGCCGGAGTCCTTGACGGTCTGGACGATATCGTCCTGGGACATGTCGGCGAAGGCTTTGCGCGCTGCCGCGTAGCCGTTCTTGGCCTGGTACTCGTCGAGCCAGACAGCCTCGCCGTCGTCACGCAGACGCCAGGTCAGCGGGTGGGTCTCTGCGCTGCGCTTGATGCGGTTGGCAGGGCCGAAGGAAGTCAGGGTCATACGTAGCCCTCGAGCAATTTGGCAACGCCAGCAGGCTGCACATCACCGAATGTGTCGTCGTCGATCATCAACGCCGGCGCCTTGTCGCAGTTGCCGAGGCAGCAGACCGGCAGCAGGGTGAAACGACCGTCGGCGGTGGTTTGACCCAGGCCGATGCCCAGMTTGCTCTGGATTTCGCTGACCACCGACTCGTGGCCACCGATGTAGCAGACCATGCTGTCGCAGACGCGAATGATGTGACGACCGACTGGCTGACGGAAGATCTGGCTATAGAACGTCGCCACGCCTTCAACGTCGCTGGCCGGGATGCCGAGGATTTCGCCGATGGCGTAGAGCGCGCCGTCAGGCACCCAGCCACGTTCCTTCTGGACGATCTTCAGGGC
>NZ_JBFTLU010000214.1:0-19291 GCF_056396605.1 Pseudomonas sp. 05T35 | reverse complement strand
GCGATCATCGGAATGGTGATCAGGAAGAACACCTTCCACGGCCGCGCACCGAGGTCCATGGCCGCCTCTTCGATGGACAGGTCCAGCTCACGCAGGCGCGCCGAGACCACCACCGCCACATAGGCGGCGCAGAACGTGGTGTGGGCAATCCAGATGGTCACCAGCCCCCGCTCCTGCGGCCAGCCGATCATCTGCGCMATCGCCACGAACAGCAGCAACAGCGACAGACCGGTGATTACTTCCGGCATCACCAGCGGCGCGGTGACCAAGCCACCGAACAGTGTGCGGCCCTTGAAGCGAGTGACGCGGGTCAGCACGAACGCCGCCAGCGTCCCCAGCGCAACGGCGGCAATCGCGGTGTAGCAGGCGATTTCCAGCGAGCGCACCACCGAGCCCATCAGTTGGGTGTTGTCCAGCAGACCGACGTACCACTTGACCGACCAGCCGCCCCAGACCGTCACCAGTTTCGAGGCGTTGAACGAGTAGATCACCAGGATCAGCATCGGCGCATAAATGAACAACAGGCCGAGCACCAGCATCAGGCTGGAGAAACGGAAGCGCTTCATTCTTTACCCTCCATTTCCTTGGCCTGACTGCGGTTGAACAGGATGATCGGCACAATCAGGATCGCCAGCATCACCACCGCCAGGGCGGACGCCACCGGCCAGTCACGGTTGTTGAAGAACTCTTGCCAGAGCACTTTACCGATCATCAGGGTTTCCGGGCCGCCGAGCAGTTCCGGGATCACGAACTCACCGACCACAGGGATGAACACCAGCATGCAGCCAGCGATGATGCCGTTTTTCGATAACGGGACGGTGATCTTCCAGAAGCTGTTGAAGTTGCTTGAACCCAGGTCCGAAGCGGCTTCCAGCAAACTGTTGTCGTGCTTCACCAGGTTGGCGTACAGCGGCAGGATCATGAACGGCAGGTACGAATAAACCACACCGATATAGACCGCCAGGTTGGTGTTGAGGATCTGCAGCGGCTCGTTGATCCAGCCCATCGACATCAGGAAGCCATTGAGCAAGCCGTTGTTGCTGAGGATGCCCATCCACGCATACACGCGGATCAGGATGGCGGTCCAGGTCGGCATCATGATCAGCAGCACCAGCACTGTCTGCACTTCTTTACGGGCGCTGGCGATGGCGTAGGCCATCGGGTAGCCGATCAGCAAACAGAGAAGCGTGCTGAAAAACGCCATTTTCAACGAGCCGAGGTAAGCGGCGATATACAACTCGTCGCCGCCCAGCATCGTGTAGTTGCCCAGGTTCAGCAGCAGCTGGACCTTCTGATCGACGTAGCTGTAGATCTCGGTGTACGGCGGAATGGCCACGTCGGCTTCGGCGAAGCTGATCTTCAGGACGATGAAGAACGGCAGCATGAAGAACATGAACAGCCAGAGGAACGGGACCCCAATGACCAGATGACGACCCGCGGGAATTATTCGACTGAGTCGGCGCGTGAGTTTTTGCGTGTTCATGAGCGCAGTACCACGCCGCTGTCATCTTCCCACCAGACGTAAACCTGATCGCCCCAGGTAGGGCGCTGGCCACGACGTTCGGCGTTGGCCACGAACGACTGCACGATCTTCCCGCTTGGCAATTCGACGTAGAACACCGAATGCCCGCCGAGGTAGGCAATATCGTGGACCTTGCCGCTCGACCAGTTATGTTCGCAGGTCGGCATTTCTGCTGTCACCAGCAGTTTTTCCGGACGAATCGCGTAGGTCACCGACTTGTCTTGCACCGAGGTGCTGATGCCGTGGCCGACGTAGATGTTGCGGTCCAGGTCCTTGCAGGTAATCAGCGCATGGCCCTCGGCATCGTCCACCACTTCGCCTTCGAAGATGTTGACGTTACCGATGAACTCGCACACCAGGCGGCTGGTCGGGGTTTCGTAGATATCGATCGGGCTGCCGATCTGCGCGATCCAGCCCAGGTGCATGATTGCAATGCGCTCGGCCATGGTCATGGCCTCTTCCTGATCGTGGGTCACCATGACGCAGGTCACGCCGACGCGTTCGATGATCTCCACCAGTTCGAGCTGCATCTGCGAACGCAGTTTTTTGTCCAGCGCGCCCATCGGCTCGTCGAGCAACAGCAGCTTCGGACGCTTGGCCAGTGAGCGAGCCAGCGCAACACGCTGACGCTGACCACCGGAGAGCTGGTGCGGCTTGCGCTTGGCGTACTGGCTCATCTGCACCAGCTTGAGCATTTCGGTCACACGGGCATCGACTTCTGCCGCCGGGATCTTGTCCTGCTTCAGGCCGAAAGCGATGTTCTGCGCCACGGTCATGTGCGGGAACAAGGCGTAGGACTGGAACATCATGTTGATCGGACGCTCGTACGGCGGCATCTCGGTGATGTCGACGCCGTCGAGGAAAATGCGCCCCTCCGTGGGCCGTTCGAAACCTGCAAGCATGCGCAGCAAGGTCGATTTGCCCGATCCCGAACCGCCGAGCAAAGCGAAGATCTCGCCCTTCCTGATTTCCAGGGACACATCGTCCACGGCAATCGTCTCGTCGAACTTCTTCGTGACCCGGTCGATTTTGACCAGCACCTGTTTCGGTGTCTGGTCGCCCTCGAGGGCTTTCTTATAGGCGCCGGAGGCAACTGCCATTTACGAAACTCCCAACAAAATTTGCAGTTCACCCAATACAGGCGAACCTTGGATAGTCTGAGCCTTTGTCACTATTTACCCGACTTGACCTTGGTCCAGCTGCGGGTCATCAACCGTTGAATCTTTGGCGGCAGCTCAACCTGCACGTAGGTCTTGTCGAGGACCGCTTGCGGCGGATACACCGATTGATTGCTACGAATCGATTGCTCCATCAGTTTGTCCGACCCGGGATTGGGGTTGGCGTAGCCGACGGCATCACTCACCTGAGCGATCACTTCAGGCTTGAGTACATAGTTGATGAAGGCATGGGCCTGTTTGACGTTGGCGGAGTCCTTGGGAATCGCCAGCATGTCGAACCACAGCGCACCGCCTTCCTTTGGAATCGCGTAGGCAACATTCACGCCTTTTCCAGCTTCGGCAGCACGGGCCTTGGCCTGGAAAATATCCCCCGAGAAACCGACCGCGACACAAATGTTGCCGTTGGCCAGGTCCGAGATGTATTTGGACGAGTGGAAGTAGGTCACATAAGGCCGCACTGCCAGTAACTTGGCTTCAGCCTTTTGGTAGTCGTCCGGGTTCGTGCTGTTGGCGTTCAGGCCCATGTAGTTCAGGACCGTCGGCAGCATTTCGTCAGCCGAGTCGAGGAAGGCCACGCCACAGCTGTTGAGCTTCTTGATGTTCTCGGGTTCGAACAGCACGGCCCAGGAATCGATCTTGTCGACGCCGAGCACCGCCTTGACCTTGTCGACGTTGTAGCCGATGCCGTTGGTACCCCACAGGTACGGCACGGCGTACTGGTTGCCAGGGTCGTTCATTTCCAGGCGCTTGAGCAGCACCGGATCGAGGTTGGGGTAGTTCGGCAACTGCGACTTGTCGAGCTTCTGGAACGCCCCGGCCTTGATCTGCTTGCCCAGGAAGTGGTTGGACGGCACGACCACGTCATACCCGGTGTGCCCGGCCAGCAACTTGCCTTCCAGGGTTTCGTTGGAGTCGAACACGTCGTACACCGGCTTGACGCCAGTGGCTTTTTCGAAATCGGCGAGGGTGGTCTGCCCGATGTAATCCGACCAGTTATAAATATGCACGGTGGACGCAGCTTGAACACTGACGGCGAGCGTCAGGCCGGCGCCGATCAGCAAGGCGTTGCGAAACAAAGAAACAGGCAAGTGAAGGTCCTCTAAAATAGTTGGGCCCAAGTTGCCCAGCGTTACGTGACAGCCATGGCTGCGTGGCAACAAAACCGGCGCGCAACTTACCCTCGATAAACCTTTCCAGCAAAACTTTCTGTCATTTAATTATCCCTGCTGCCGCCGCCAGAGCGACGACGGCAACAGGTTATTGCCTTAAACCGGCTTATTTACCGGATTTGATCTTGGTCCAGCTGCGGGTCAGCTCACGCTGGGTAGCGGCTGGCAAATCGGCGATTGCATACAGCTTGGCCTGCACTTCGGCAGTCGGGTAGATGCCCGGGTCCGAGGTGATTTCCTTGTTCACGTACTGAGTGGCTTCGGCGTTGCCGTTAGGGAAACGCACGGCGTTGGTGATTTCAGCCATCACTTTCGGCTGCAACAGGTAGTTCATGAACTTGTAGGCACCCTCGACGTTTTCCGCATCTTTAGGAATAGCGACCATGTCGTAGAAGCTGCCGGCGCCTTCTTTTGGAATGGCGTAGCTGACTTTCACCTTGTCACCGGCTTCGGCGGCACGGGTCTTGGCCTGCTGAACGTCACCCGAATAGCCGACGGCTACGCAGATGTTGCCGTTGGCCAGGTCCGAGATGTACTTGGACGAGTGGAAGTAGGTGATCGAAGGACGAATCTTCAGGAACAGCTCTTCAGCCTTCTTCAGRTCTTCCTTTTTCTGGCTGTCGGTCGGCAGACCCAGGTAATGCAGGGCAACTGGCAGCATTTCGGTCGGCGAATCGAGGAAGCTCACGCCGCAGCCCTTGAGCTTGGCGATGTTCTCCGGCTTGAGCACCACATCCCAAGAGTCGATCTTGTCGATGCCCAGCGCCGCTTTGACCTTCTCGGCGTTGTAACCGATACCGATCGAACCCCACATGTAAGGGAAGGCATGTTTGTTGTCCGGGTCGCTGACAGAAACCGCCTTGAGCAGCGACTTGTTCAGGTTGCCGTAGTTGGACAGCTTGGACTTGTCCAGCTCCCGGTAAACACCGGCCTTGATCTGCTTGGCCAGGAAGTTGTTGGAGGGCACCACCACGTCATAACCGGACTTACCGGCCAGCAACTTCGCCTCGAGGGTTTCGTTACTGTCGAACACATCGTAGACGACCTTGATCCCGGACTCTTTTTCAAAGTTCGCGATGGTGTCCGGTGCGATGTAGTCGGACCAGTTGTAAACGTGCAGTACTTTATCGTCGGCCTGGGCTGCCCCAGCCATCACGCCCATCAGGGACAAGGCGAGCAGTGTCTTGCCAGTTTTCTTCAAACCTAGTTACAAGGCAGGCTTTCAAGGAAAGACCCATCCTTTGTGCGCCCTGAGCGAAGTGCCAGCCACGGACCTCGCTCAGAGCCTAGCACTTAGCTTTGCAGCGCACTCAGCGTCAGGTCMAGGCACTTGCGCGCCTTGGTCACCAGTTCGTCGATCTCGGCCTTGGTGATGACCAGTGGCGGAGCAATGATCATGGTGTCGCCCACGGCGCGCATGATCAGCCCGTTGTCGAAGCAGAACTGCCGGCAGATCATGCCAACCCCCTTGCCGACATACCGCGCACGGGTCGCCTTGTCCTGAACCAGTTCGATAGCCCCCAACAGACCTACCCCACGAACTTCACCCACCAGAGGGTGATCGTTCAGTTCCCGTAGACGCTTTTGCAAATAAGGTGCCGTTTCTGCACGAACGTRCTCGATAATTTTCTCTTCGCGCAGAATACGAATATTTTCCAGTGCCACCGCAGCGGCGACCGGGTGCCCGGAATAGGTGAATCCGTGGTTGAAGTCGCCCCCTTCGTTCAGCACATCGACCACTTCATCACGCACGATCAGGCCACCCATCGGGATGTAGCCGGACGTCAGGCCTTTGGCGATGGTCATCATGTCGGGCTTGAGGCCGTAGAAATCGCTGCCGAACCACTCGCCGGTACGACCGAAACCACAAATCACCTCGTCCGCAACGAACAGGATGTCGTACTTGGCGAGGATTTCCTTGATGCGCGGCCAGTAGCTGTCTGGCGGAATGATCACGCCGCCCGCGCCCTGGATCGGCTCGGCAATGAACGCACCGACCGTGTCGACGCCGAGTTCGAGAATCTTTTCTTCCAACTGGTTGGCGGCCCAGATACCGAACTCTTCAGGGGTCATGTCGCCCCCGTCACCGAACCAGTACGGCTGCGGGATGTGAACGATGCCCGGGATCGGCAAGTCGCCCTGTTCGTGCATGTAAGTCATGCCGCCCAGGCTGGCGCCGGCCACGGTCGAGCCGTGGTAGCCGTTTATGCGGCTGATGAYGACCTTCTTGTTCGGCTGGCCCTTGATCGCCCAGTAGTGGCGGACCATACGCAGCATGGTGTCGTTGCCTTCGGAGCCGGAACCGGTGAAGAACACGTGGTTCATGCCTTCTGGCGCGATGTCCGAGATGGCCTTGGCCAGCTCCAGTACCGGCGGGTGGGCGGTCTGGAAGAACAGGTTGTAATAAGGCAGCTCGCGCATCTGTTTGCTGGCGGCATCGGCCAGTTCATCGCGACCGTAACCGATAGCCACGCACCACAGGCCGGCCATGCCGTCGAGGATCTTGTTGCCTTCGCTGTCCCAGAGATAAACGCCCTTGGCGTTGGTGATGATCCGCGGGCCTTTCTCTTTCAGCTGCTTGAAGTCGCTGAAAGGCGCCAGGTGGTGTTCGCGGCTCAAGGTTTGCCATTCACGGGTTTGCGGGTTCTTGCTGGTCATAAAGCTCTCCTTATAGGGTGAGAGTGCGGCTGTTCAGGGCTGCACCCGGCGCATCAGACGGCGAACAACAGGAACTCCCGCTCCCACGAACTGATCACGCGCTTGAAGTTTTCATGCTCGGCCCGCTTGACCGCGACGTAGCCAGTGATGAATTTTTTGCCCAGATACTTCTCGATGGTCGCGCTGTGTTCCATGCGCTCCAGTGCGTCTTCGATGGTCAGCGGCAAACGCAGATTGCGTCGCTCGTAACCCCGTCCAACCACCGGTGCGCTCGGGTTGATGCCTTCCACCATGCCGATGTAACCGCAGAGCAGGCTCGCGGCGATCGCCAGGTAAGGGTTGGCATCGGCGCCCGGCAGGCGGTTTTCCACCCGACGGTTTTGCGGCCCTGCGTCCGGGACTCGCAGGCCGACGGTGCGGTTTTCTTCGCCCCACTCCACGTTCACCGGCGCCGAGGTATCCGGCAGGAAGCGGCGGAACGAGTTGACGTTGGGTGCGAACAGCGGCAACAGCTCGGGGATGAACTTCTGCAAGCCACCGATGTGGTGCAGGAACAGCTCGCTCATCGTCCCGTCTTCATTGGAGAAGACGTTCTTGCCGGTTTCTATGTCGATGATGCTCTGGTGCAAGTGCATCGCGCTGCCCGGCTCGCCGGTCATCGGCTTGGCCATGAAGGTCGCGGCCACGTCGTGCTTGAGCGCCGCTTCGCGCATGGTGCGCTTGAACACCAGGATCTGGTCGGCCAGGGACAGCGCGTCGCCGTGACGGAAGTTGATCTCCATCTGCGCCGTGCCGTCCTCGTGGATCAGCGTGTCCAGATCCAGCTCTTGCAGTTCGCACCAGTCGTAGACGTCTTCGAACAACGGGTCGAATTCGTTAGCCGCCTCAATGGAGAACGACTGACGTCCGGTTTCCGGGCGACCGGAGCGGCCAATCGGCGGCTGCAACGGGAAGTCCGGGTCTTCGCAACGCTTGGTCAGGTAGAACTCCATCTCCGGCGCCACGATCGGCTGCCAGCCCTTGTCGGAATAGAGCTTCAGGACTTTCTTCAGCACGTTGCGCGGCGACAGCTCGATCGGGTTGCCCTGCTTGTCGTAGGTGTCGTGAATCACCTGCGCGGTCGGCTCGATGGCCCACGGCACGAGGAATACCGCGTTCGAGTCCGGGCGGCAGATCATGTCGATGTCGGCCGGGTCGAGCAGTTCGTAATAGATGTCGTCTTCGACGTAGTCGCCCGTCACTGTTTGCAACAGCACACTCTCGGGCAGGCGCATGCCTTTTTCGGCAATGAACTTGTTGGTCGGCGAAATCTTGCCGCGGGTGATCCCGGTCAGATCGCCAATCATGCATTCGACTTCTGTGATCTTGTGGTCTTTCAACCAATCGGTGAGCTGGTCGAGGTTGTTACTCATAAATGCCTCTGGGCTGAGTGTCCTGACGTCTTTAAACGTCAGGCGTTATTTGACGCATCCGCGTCGCGTTGTGTTGCCTGCTGGCTGGCGCGAATCAACGGGAGGGCAGTGGCGTCGCGTGCAGGATCATGAGCAGTTCCCGGCACACTMGCAGGACCGCTATAGTGAAAAGGTTCTACAGTAGAAGGAGAGCCGGTAAACAGGATGCCATCCAGACCGTCAATAATATCGGTCGGATCGAGCAGTTCCGCCAGTGACGCGAGTATCGACGGCAGGCCCTTGGCAGCGGTGGCCGCTGCGCGGACGTACGTGCCCCAAAGCGCCTCAAAAATGCCCTTGGAGCGCTTTTTTAGGGCAAAAAAGGCCTCGCTTGACTTCGGCATGCCGTTCGGGTTGACTGGAATCCGAAAAGATCAATGATTGATATTTTTAACAACAAAGGTGTTGCATCATGTCGGTACCCCCGCGTGCCGTTCAGCTCAACGAAGCGAACGCGTTCCTTAAGGAACATCCTGAGGTTCTGTACGTTGACCTTCTGATTGCGGATATGAATGGTGTGGTGCGCGGCAAGCGCATCGAACGCACCAGCCTCCACAAGGTTTACGAGAAAGGCATCAACCTGCCGGCCTCTCTATTTGCTCTGGATATCAACGGCTCGACGGTGGAAAGCACCGGCCTGGGCCTGGACATCGGTGATGCTGACCGAATCTGCTATCCAATCCCCGATACCCTGTGCAATGAACCCTGGCAGAAGCGCCCTACCGCGCAACTGTTGATGACCATGCACGAACTGGAAGGTGAACCTTTCTTCGCCGACCCACGTGAAGTCCTGCGCCAGGTCGTGACCAAGTTCGACGAGATGGGCCTGACCATCTGCGCCGCATTCGAGCTTGAGTTCTACCTGATCGACCAGGAGAACGTGAATGGCCGGCCACAACCTCCACGCTCGCCGATTTCCGGCAAACGTCCGCACTCGACCCAGGTTTACCTGATCGACGACCTCGACGAATACGTCGACTGCCTCCAGGACATCCTGGAAGGTGCGAAAGAGCAAGGCATCCCTGCCGACGCGATCGTCAAGGAAAGTGCTCCGGCGCAGTTCGAAGTGAACCTGCACCACGTTGCCGACCCGATCAAGGCCTGCGATTACGCGGTACTGCTCAAGCGTCTGATCAAGAACATCGCCTACGACCATGAGATGGACACCACCTTCATGGCCAAGCCTTACCCAGGCCAGGCGGGTAACGGTCTGCACGTCCACATCTCGATCCTTGATAAAGACGGCAAGAATATTTTTGCCAGTGAGGATCCCGAGCAGAACGCCGCACTGCGTCACGCGATCGGCGGTGTGCTCGAGACCCTACCGGCGCAGATGGCCTTCCTCTGCCCGAACGTCAACTCGTACCGTCGTTTCGGCGCACAGTTCTACGTGCCGAACTCGCCGTGCTGGGGCCTGGATAACCGTACCGTGGCGATTCGCGTACCGACCGGCTCGTCCGACGCCGTACGTATCGAACACCGCGTTGCTGGCGCCGATGCCAACCCGTACTTGCTGATGGCTTCGGTCCTGGCAGGCGTGCATCACGGCCTGACCAACAAGATCGAGCCGGGCGCGCCCGTCGAAGGCAACAGCTACGAGCAGAACGAGCAAAGCCTGCCGAACAACCTGCGTGATGCACTGCGCGAGCTGGACGACAGCGAAGTCATGGCCAAGTACATCGATCCGAAATACATCGACATTTTTGTCGCCTGTAAAGAGAGCGAGCTGGAGGAGTTCGAACACTCCATCTCCGACCTCGAGTACAACTGGTACCTGCACACCGTGTAAGCGGCTGTAGCAAAAAAACAACGCCGCCGGCCTCATCGCCAGCGGCGTTTTTTTGTGGCCGCCTGCGGCGGATCGCGAGCAGGCTCGCTCCCACAATAGATCGGTGTCAGACACAAGTTTCATGCTCACTGGAGATAAAATGTGGGAGCGAGCCTGCTCGCGAAAGCGTCCTGGCAGACAACATCGAACCCTGCTCGTACAATGCCCGCTGCCCTGCAGGAGACTTCAATGACCCGCCCCGCCCCCCTTCGCAAACCCCGCGCACGCAGCCAGGCCCGGATCGACTCGATACTCGACGCCGCCCGCACGCTGCTTGCCGCCGAGGGCGTGGCCAGCCTGTCGATCTACAGCGTGGCCGAACGCGCCGAGATCCCGCCGTCATCGGTCTACCACTTCTTCGCCAGCGTCCCGGCCCTGCTCGAAGCCCTGACCGCCGACGTCCACAGCGCTTTTCGCGCGTGCCTGCAAGAACCGATCGACGTCGACTCGCTGAATGGCTGGCGTGATCTGTCGCGACTGGTCGAGCAACGCATGCTCGCCATCTACGACGAAGACGCCGCCGCCCGGCAACTGATCCTCGCTCAACACGGCCTGACCGAAGTCACCCAGGCCGACCGCCAGCACGACCTCGAACTCGGCGACCTGATGCACAAACTCTTCGATCAGCATTTCGAACTGCCGACGTTGCCCAAGGATGTCGATGTGTTTGCCTTGGCCATGGAGCTGGGTGATCGCGTCTATGCGCGCTCAGTGCAACAACATGGGCAGATCACCCCACGCATGGCCGAGGAAGGGATGCGGGTGTTTGATGCTTATCTGGGGCTGTATTTGCCACCGTATTTGCCCAAGCGCGCTATTCCCGCCTGATTTCCTTGTTGCCTTCTCGGGCCTCATCGCGAGCAGGCTCGCTCCCACATAGATCTTCAGTGAACACAGATTTTGTGTATGGCAGAAATCCCCCTGTGGGAGCGAGCCTGCTCGCGATGGCCACACCACTGATTCCATGACAGGCACACATGGAACAACCCCGAAGGGCTCAAGCCGTCCGGGGTTGTGTGTGACACATCGATCACAACTTGGCGATCGACACCTCGGTGGATTTCACGAAGGCGATCACTTCGCTGCCGATCGCCAGTTCCAGCTCTTTGACCGAGCGCGTGGTGATAACCGAGGTGACGATGCCGGACGCTGTCTGAACATCGATTTCCGAGAGCACGTCGCCCTCGACGATTTCCTTGATGGTGCCTTTGAACTGGTTACGAACATTGATGGCTTTGATCGTCATGAGGTTGATTCCTGTCGTTGGGTGAACATCGAGTCAGTGAGCCCAGCGCAATTGCGTGGGCAAGGGTGAAACAGGTTCCGGCGCAGGCGGCGAACCCGGAAGTGACAGCACGCGGTTGAGCACTTCGGTTTCCAGCGCTGCCAGCCGATGGGAACCACGGACCCGAGGGCGCGGCAGTTCGACCAGCAGGTCGAGGCCGATTTCGCCCTCTTCGATCAACAACACCCGGTCGGCAATCGCCACCGCTTCGCTGACGTCATGGGTCACCAGCAACACGGTAAAACCGTGCTGCTGCCAAAGACGTTCGATCAGTTGCTGCATTTCAATCCGGGTCAGCGCATCCAGTGCGCCCAGCGGCTCATCGAGCAACAGCAAGCGTGGCTGATGGATCAGCGCTCGCGCCAAGGCCACCCGCTGCTTCTGCCCGCCGGACAACGCCGCCGGCCATTCATCGGCGCGATCTGCCAGGCCCACGGCGTCCAGTGCGTCCAGCGCCTGCTGGCGCCAATCGCCCTTGAGCCCGAGGCCGACGTTGTCGATGACCTTTTTCCATGGCAGCAAACGCGCTTCCTGGAACATCAACCGGGTGTCTTCGCGCGCCTTGTCGAGCGGTGCAGAACCGGCCAACAGCTCACCGTCCGTGGGTTGATCAAGGCCTGCCAGCAGACGCAGCAAGGTACTTTTGCCACAGCCGCTGCGACCGACCACGGCCACGAACTGACCGGCCGGAATGTGCAGATCGATCTCGCGCAGCACCTGCCGCGCGCCAAAGGTTTTTTGCAGTTTGCGCACCACCAGCGGAATTCCGCGCAGCAGGCGTGGAGGTTGTTGCGCCGTCATGCTGCACCGCCCTTGGCCACTTGATAGGCCGGGTGCCAGCGCAACCAGACCCGCTCCAGACCACGGGCTGCAAGGTCGGCCAATTTGCCGAGCACCGCGTACAGAACAATCGCCAGCACCACCACATCCGTCTGCAAGAACTCCCGGGCATTCATCGCCAGGTAGCCAATGCCGGAGCTGGCAGAGATGGTTTCAGCGACGATCAGGGTCAGCCACATGAAGCCCAGGGCAAAGCGCACGCCCACCAGAATCGAAGGCAGCGCGCCCGGCAGAATCACCTGACGGAACAGGCTGAAACCGGACAAGCCGTAACTGCGCGCCATTTCGACCAAGGCCGGGTCAACGTTGCGAATGCCGTGGTAAGTGTTGAGGTAGATCGGGAACAACGTCCCCAGCGCCACCAGGAAAATCTTCGCCGACTCGTCAATGCCGAACCAGAGGATCACCAGCGGAATCAACGCCAGATGCGGCACGTTGCGGATCATCTGCACCGAACTGTCGAGCAGGCGTTCGCCCCACTTCGACAGGCCGGTGATGAAACCCAATGCCAGACCGATACCGCCGCCAATCACAAAACCAATGCCGGCGCGCCAGCCGCTGATCGCCAGGTGTTTCCAGATTTCGCCGCTGCGCACCAGGCTCACGCCCGCCTCGATCACCGCGCTGGGGGCCGGCAAAATCCGTGTCGACAACCAGCCCGCCGACACCGACAACTKCCACACCGCCAGTAGCAGCACCGGCAAGGCCCACGGCGCCAGGCTGTGGATAAGCTTTTCCCTTTTCATGGCGCGCCTCAGCTCTGGGACGCGGCTTTGGGAAGAATGTCGTTGGCGACCATCTCGCCGAACGGGCTGACGTAACCGGCGCTTTTCGGCAACTCGGGACGCTCGACGTCGAGGTGCGGGAACAACAACTCCGCGACCCGATACGATTCCTCCAGATGGGGGTAGCCCGAGAAGATGAAGGTATCGATGCCCAGGTCCGCGTATTCCTTGACCCGCGCGGCCACAGTCGGACCGTCGCCGACCAATGCGGTGCCAGCACCGCCGCGCACCAGACCGACACCGGCCCAGAGGTTCGGGCTGACTTCCAGGTTGTCGCGGCTGCCGCCGTGCAGCGCGGCCATGCGCTGCTGGCCGACTGAGTCAAAACGCGCCAACGAAGCTTGAGCACGAGCGATGGTGTCGTCGTCCAGATGGGAGATCAAGCGATCCGCAGCCTGCCAGGCTTCAGCGTTGGTTTCGCGGACAATCACATGCAAACGAATGCCGAAGCGCACGGTGCGCCCGAGCTTCGCGGCCTTGGCGCGTACTTGTTCGATTTTCTCGGCGACGGCGGCCGGTGGCTCGCCCCAGGTCAGGACCATTTCGACYTGCTCGGCAGCCAGATCCTGAGCCGCTTCAGAAGAGCCACCGAAGTACAGCGGCGGACGCGGTTGCTGGATCGGCGGATAGAGCAATTTCGCGCCCTTCACGCTGATGTGCTGACCGTCGTAGTCGACCGTCTCGCCTTCCAGCACCCGACGCCAGATCCGGGTGAATTCCACCGAGGCCTGATAACGCTCTTCGTGACTGAGAAACAATCCGTCGCCGGCCAGTTCTTCTGGATCGCCACCCGTCACCAGGTTGAACAGCGCACGCCCACCGGACAAGCGATCCAGGGTCGCCGCCTGGCGCGCGGCCACCGTCGGGGAAATGATCCCGGGGCGCAACGCGACCAGAAACTTCAAACGCTGGGTCACCGGGATCAGCGACGCAGCCACCAACCACGAGTCTTCGCAGGAGCGGCCGGTGGGAATCAGTACCCCACCAAAACCCAGGCGATCCGCCGCTTGGGCGACTTGCTGCAAATAACCGTGATCGACGGCGCGAGCGCCTTCGGCGGTGCCAAGGTAATGGCCGTCACCGTGGGTAGGCAGGAACCAGAAAATATTAAGGCTCATGGAGTGGTCTCCTAAGGAAATCGAATTACGGCGCAGTGGCAACGGCTGCCGGTGGCGTCCAGATAACGTCTTTGATGCTCAAGGGTTTCGGAATCAATTTGAGCTGGTAGAAGCTGTCGGCGATTTTCTGCTGGGCCGCGATCACTGGCGGCGTGAGGAGATGCGCGCCGAAGCCCTGGCGTTTCACCGCGGTCAGGGTAATGTCTGCCGGCAAGCCGAGCAGCGGCGAGACTTGTTGGGTGACTTCTTCAGGGTTGGCTTTGGACCATTCGCCGATGGTGCGGACTTCCTCCACCAGGGTCTTGATCACGTCCGGATGTTTTTCGGCATAAGGCTTGGTCGCCAGGTAGAACTGATGGTTGTCGACGATGCCGCTGCCGTCACGCAAGGTGCGCGCGTGCAGTTGCTGTTCGGCGGCKGCCTGGTACGGGTCCCAGATCACCCAGGCATCGACGCTKCCGCGTTCGAACGCCGCACGGGCATCGGCCGGTGGCAGGAATACGGTTTGGATGTCGGTGTACTTGAGACCGGCGTCTTCCAGTGCGCGCACCAGCAGGTAGTGCACGTTGGAGCCTTTGTTGAGGACGACTTTCTTGCCCTTGAGGTCCTGCACCGATTTGATCGCCGAGTCTTTCGGCACCAGGATCGCTTCGCTGGTCGGCGCAGGTGGCTCGTACGCGACGTAGAGCAGGTTGGCACCGGCCGCCTGAGCGAACACCGGTGGAGTCTCGCCGGTCACGCCGAAATCGATCGAGCCGACATTCAGCCCTTCGAGCAGCTGCGGGCCGCCGGGGAATTCAGTCCATTGCACGCTGATGCCTTGGGCGGCGAGGCGTTTTTCCAGCGAGCCGCGGGCTTTGAGCAGCACCAGGGTGCCGTACTTTTGATAGCCGATTCGCAAGGTCTCGGCCGCTTGAGCTTGAGTAATGACGCCGAAGGACACAGCCGCAGCAAACAGAGCGACCAGACCTCGACGCAAAATGACAGTGCGCATAGCGCTCTCCTTTTTGCAGTAGGGTTTTGGCTGCACCTGCTTGCCCGTTAGCGGGCGAGTAAGGCCAGTACATCAAATTCGGGTAAGGCTTAAATGCTCCAGCGAGCACTCAACAAACGATCATTCAACAGGTTGGGGTCCAGCGGCTTGGGCCGACGGGCCATGGCACTGAAGAACTGCTCCAGCGCCTCAACCAAGCGCTGCTCCAGTGCCGGCGACAACTGCGCCTGCGCACTGCCTTCGCCGTAAGCGATCTGGCTGTCTTCGGCGAAAATTCCGTGGAGCATTTCCTGGGCTTTCAGTGCCGACAGCACGGGCTTGAGCGCGTAATCCACGGCCAGCATGTGGGCGATGCTGCCGCCAGTGGCCATCGGCAGTACAACCTTGTGGCTCAAGGCGCGCTCCGGCAGCAGGTCCAGCAAGGTTTTCAGTGCGCCGGAAAACGACGCCTTGTAGACCGGCGTGGCAATCAACAAGCCATCGGCGTTTTCAATCTGTTGCAACAGGTGACGACCAGCATGCGGCTATTCCTTAAGCGTTTCCGGCGATTCGCAGTGTGCGATCTCGCGACAATGGACAGACCTTACCAGTTGATTTATATATCCATAAATCATATTTATTTATGTGTTTATTCTTTTAATGCATATGCAGGAAAACGTTTTCCAGGCGAAAAAAAAGGCCGTCGAAACGGCCTGAAATCCCCTGCTTTGTGGATACTTTGAAGCTGTTGCGCTTGGCAGACCGCTATCGCGAGCAGGCTCGCTCCCACATTGGGATGTGTACACCTGTGGGAGCGAGCCTGCTCGCGATAGCGATTTAAGCCACGCCGCAAAACGTCAATGACTTACCTGTTGGGTTGTGGCGTCAGACGCAAATACGGTTTCACTGCACGGTAGCCTTTAGGGAAGCGTTTGCTGATTTCATCTTCATCCTTCAACGACGGCACGATCACCACTTCATCACCGTCCTGCCAGTTGGCCGGGGTGGCCACTTTGTAGTTGTCGGTGAGCTGCAATGAGTCGATCACCCGCAGGATCTCGTGGAAGTTGCGTCCGGTACTGGCCGGATACGTGATGGTCAGGCRAACCTTCTTGTTCGGGTCGATGACGAACAGCGAACGCACGGTCAGGGTGTCGTTGGCATTCGGGTGGATCAGGTCATAGAGGTCGGAGACCTTGCGGTCGGCGTCGGCGAGGATCGGAAAGTTGACGAGGGTGTTCTGGGTTTCGTTGATGTCTTCGATCCACTTGTGGTGCGAGTCCACCGGGTCGACCGAGAGTGCAATGGCCTTCACGCCGCGCTGGGTGAATTCATCCTTGAGCCTGGCGGTAAACCCCAGCTCCGTGGTGCACACCGGTGTGAAGTCCGCTGGATGGGAAAACAACACGCCCCAGCTATCGCCCAGCCACTGGTGAAAACGGATAGTGCCGGCGCTGGAATCCTGTTCGAAATCGGGGGCAATGTCGCCCAGTCTGAGGCTCATGGTGCTGCTCCTGGTGAGTGCGTGATGAGCCTACTGTGCCTAGTGTCGCCGCTTATTAAAAAGAATAAATATCGATTTATTTAGACTAAAAGTGAATATTAAACATCTGTTCACTGGACGTATACACAAGCAAAGACCACTCTTGGAACCAAGGTTCGAGAAGGCCTTGAGTTGCTGCAAAGAGGGAAGTGAAGGCGGGCCTGCGGGGGTGGGCCCGACTTGAAACGCAAAAGCCCCGCCAGGCTTGCGCCGAACGGGGCTTTTTATACAGGCTTACAAACGCCTGGGTATTACAACAGCGGGATCGAGTAGCTGACGATCAGGCGGTTTTCGTCCTGGTCGCGGGTGTTAGCAAGGTCGGTGCGCCACATGGCGTTTTTCCAGGCAAAGCCGAGGTTTTTCAGCGGGCCTTCCGGAACCACGTACGCCAGGCTCAGGTCACGTTCCCACTCGGTTTTGTCGCCAGTAGTGGTGTCGATACCGTTGCCACGCAGGTAGATCACACCGGCGGTCAGGCCAGGTACGCCAACCTTGGCGAAGTCATAGGCGTAGCGAGCTTGCCAGGTACGTTCGCCAGCGCGGGAAAACTTCTGGATCTGCATGTCAGTGATGGTGCTGTTCGACGAGCCGTCACCCTGGTTCAGATAAGGGAAATCGCTGTCGCCGCTGCTGACCTGATAGCCGCCGCCGAAGGTGTGACCTTCAACCGAGTACAAAGCCAGGTAGCTGTACAGGTTGTTGTCGACCTTGCCTTTGGTCAGCGATTTTGGGGTGTCTGGGTAGTAACCCGAGGTGAAGTAGTTTTTGTCGTTGCCGTTGGCACCGTTGTCGCGACTACGGTAGTAGCGCAGGTCACTTTTCAGCACGCCAGGACCGATGGACCAGTTGTGCACCAGGCCCAGGAAGTTCTGCGAGTAGAAGTCCTTCAGCTCGCCGTAGTAGTACGAGGCGGTCAGGTCTTTGGTGAGCTTGTAGTCAGCACCACCGTAGTAGAACTTGTTGCTGAACTTGCCCGCGTCGTAGTTGGAGCTGCCGTTGGCACCGGCGATCGACAGACCTTCGTCGTTGCTGGAGTTGCGGCCTTTGGCCTCGTTGATCTCGCCTGCAGTCAGGGTCAGGTCCTTGATCTCGTTGGACTTGATCTCGCCACCGGTGAAGGTTTGTGGCAACAGACGACCATCGTTGTACTTAATGACCGGGTTGTTCGGTTGCAGGGTGCCGATTTTCAGCTCGGTCTGGGAGATTTTGACCTTACCGGTCAGACCCAGGCTGGCGAATTCGTTAACAGCCTCCTTGCCATCACTTGGGAATACAGTGCCACCGGAAGCAGTACCGGTGTAGTTACCGTGATTTTCACGGCTGGAGTCCAAACGCACGCCATACAGGCCAATGGCGTCAACACCGAACTGGACAGTACCTTGGGTGTAACCCGAGATAAAGCGCAGATCGAAGCCTTGGCCCCATTCTGCGTTCTTGCTCCTGGTGTTGGACGTAGCCGATGGTTGGCCGTCACGGTTATCGGTGTTGATGTAGAAGTTACGCAGACCCAGGGTCGCCTTACTGTCTTCGATGAAACCGGCGGCGCTTGCCTGCTGCGCCAAAACCCCTACGGCCACAGCCAGGGCCAAGGTGGACTTATTCATGTTTCGCTCCTCTACGTTTCTAATTTTTGTGCACTTTGGTCCAGGATCTGACGCCCCGGTTCCCATCGATGCGCGATTAGCGCAAGACCGTGACCGATAAGTCAATCGTAAGCAGTCGCGTCTACGACTTTGGTCTAATCGCAGTGTTTGGTCCGTTCAGGTTAGTGAATTTCTCATAAACCCAAAAAGAATTATTTCTTTATTTTTCATGCGATTTGGGAATATAGCTCAACACGCCTCAACCGAACCGCATGCAGAGGTATCGGCCCATGAACTAATTCCTAAATGATATTTACAAACGCTTCTTTAGTTCCATTCGTGCTCGCGTAATCCCTCATACGTCAATCACGATCAAATAAGCGACGCCATCATGGCGAAACGTGCATCTTCCCGTCAAATTGTTACAGTTTGTATACAGTAGTAGACTTTTTTTCCATCTGCTCACTGAACACCGTAACAAGCAACAAAATGACAGAAATGATCGACTTATTCCTACGATCCGCCAGCCTCGGGGGTAGTCTAGGCGCCTCAGGTTACAGAGTCTTTTCGAAGATCTTCGAATTACGCTGATAGTTGTACAGCGAGGCCCTGGCCGACGGCAGGCGCTCGACGCTGCTGGGCACAAAGCCGCGCTCGCGGAACCAGTGCGCCGTCCGGGTAGTGAGGACGAACAGGGTTTTGAGCCCTTGGGCACGAGCACGGGTCTCGATCCGTTCCAGCAATTCATCACCACGGCCGCCATGGCGGTATTCCGGGTTCACCGCCAGACAGGCCAGTTCCCCGGCATCCGAGTCCGCGATCTGATACAGCGCCGCACAGGCGATGATCATGCCTTCACGCTCAACCACACTGAACTGCTCGATTTCGCGCTCCAGCACTTCGCGAGAACGACGCACCAGGATCCCCTGCTCTTCCAGCGGGCTGATCAGGTCCAGCAAACCACCGACGTCTTCGATAGCCGCTTCGCGCACTACCTCGAACTGCTCCTGCGCCACCAACGTACCGCCACCGTCACGGGTGAAGAGTTCGGTCAGCAGCGCGCCGTCTTCGGCATAACTGACAATGTGGCTGCGGCCGACGCCGCCACGGCAGGCTTCAGCCGCGGCATCCAGCAACTCGGCCTGATAGTTCGCACCCAGACGCTGCAAATGCGCCGGCACCTGCTGCGGACGCAGTTCACGGACCAGACGGCCGTTTTCATCGATCAGCCCCGGGTCCGCGCCGAACAGCAGCAGCTTGTCGGCGCCCAGATCGATGGCGGCGCGGGTGGCGACGTCTTCGCAGGCCAGGTTGAAGATCTCCCCGGTCGGCGAGTAGCCCAGCGGTGACAGCAATAC
>NZ_JBFTLU010000213.1:0-7375 GCF_056396605.1 Pseudomonas sp. 05T35 | reverse complement strand
GTCCAGGATCTGCGAGTAGGCAGAGAAACCGGCCACGATCATTTTTGGCTTGTGCTCAACAGCCAGGCGCTCGACTTCGTCGTAGTCGATCAGGCCGTTGCTGTCGATACCGTACTGAACGGCGTTGTACAGCTTGCCGGAGGAGGAAACGCTGGCGCCGTGGGTCAGGTGACCGCCGTGGGCCAGGCTCATGCCCAGGATGGTGTCGCCCGCTTGCAGCAGGGCCAGGTAAACGGCGCTGTTGGCTTGCGAACCGGCGTGTGGCTGAACGTTGGCGTAATCGGCGCCGAACAGTTGCTTGGCACGGTCGATGGCCAGTTGCTCAACCACGTCGACGTACTCGCAACCGCCGTAGTAGCGCTTGCCTGGGTAGCCTTCGGCGTACTTGTTGGTCAGAACCGAGCCTTGAGCTTCCATCACCGCTGGGCTGGTGTAGTTTTCCGAAGCGATCAGCTCAATGTGTTCTTCCTGGCGCTGAGCTTCTTGCTCCATGGCGGCAAAAAGGTCGGCGTCGTACTTGGCAATAGTCAAATCACGGCTGAACATGGCGGTCCTCAAGGATCGGGGGGCAGAAAAGGAAGGCATTCTAACCCAATGGGTTTTATCTGGCATATGAAAGGACATCATGTCGCAGACAAGTGGTGTTCATGACGGGATATGCGGCGATTGTGCAGGCCTCATCGCGAGCAGGCTCGCTCCCACAGGGGACGCATTTCAAATGTGGGAGCGAGCCGGCTCCGGGCGGCGCTCCGACGATGACGTCATCTGCCTCAGCACAAGGATTTCAGTCGAACATGAACAGCGCATCATTGCTGAATTGCGCTTCGAAACGCGCCGCTGGCATCGGGCGGCCGAACAGATAACCCTGCACCTCGTCGCAGCCGTGTTCACGCAGGAAGTCGAGCTGTTCCTGGGTTTCGACGCCCTCGGCGATCACCGCCAGGTTCAGGCTGTGGGCCATGGCGATGATCGCTCGGGCAATCTGCGCGTCCTGTTCACCGGACGGCAGGCCGTCGACGAAGGTCCGGTCGATTTTCAGCACGTCGATCGGGAACTGCTTCAAGTAGTTCAGTGATGAATAACCGGTGCCGAAGTCGTCGACGGCGATGCTCAGGCCGAGGTTTTTCAGCCCGGCGAGAATCTGCATGGCTTCGCTGACCTCACGCATCAGGATACTTTCGGTCAGTTCCAGCTCCAGGCAGGCCGGTGGCAGGCCCGTGTCCTTGAGGATGGTGGCGATGCGCGTCCCGAGCTGGCCGTCGGAGAACTGCCGTGCAGAGATGTTCACCGAGACTTTCGGGACGCGGACCTTGCTCTGGTGCCAGCTCTTGAGCTGACGGCAGGCCTCGCTGATCACCCAGTCACCGACATCCACCACCAGCCCGAGCTCTTCGAGCACTGGAATGAAGTCTCCCGGCGGCACCAGCCCGCGACGTGGATGCCGCCAGCGCAGCAGGGCTTCGGCGCCGGTCAGGCGTTTACCGTCGCCGCTGAATTGCGGCTGGTAGTACAGGACGAATTCGTTTTGCTCAAGGGCGTGGCGCAGGTCGCTTTCCAGTTCCAGGCGCTCCAGGGCGCTGGCGTTCATGTCCGCCTGATAGAACTGGAAGTTGTTCTTGCCGCGCTCCTTGGCGTGGTACATCGCCGTGTCGGCGTTCTTCATCAGCTGGCTCAGCTCGTTGCCGTCCTGCGGACTCAAGGCGATGCCGATACTGGCAGTGACAAAGAACTCGCGGCCTTCGAGGACAAACGGCTTCACCAGGCTGGCRAGGATCTGYTCGGCCACRTGAATSGCYCGGTTCAGCGCGATCTCACGGCTGGCACGCGGTTGCAGGAGCAAGGTGAACTCATCACCGCCCATGCGTGCCACCGTGTCGTCATCGTCGACGCAACCGAGCAGGCGGGTGGCCATTTCCTTGAGCATGCGATCGCCGGCGGCGTGGCCAAGGGAGTCGTTGATCGGTTTGAAACGATCGAGGTCGAGGAACATCAGCACGACCCACGACTTCTGCCGCTCCGCCGATTGCAGCGCGGAGTGCAACCGGTCCTGGAACAAGGTGCGGTTGGGCAGGTGGGTCAGGGCGTCGTAGTAGGCGAGGCGGTGAATCCGCTGTTCGCTGGCCTTGCGCTCGCTGATGTCACTGAAGAAGCACACGTAGCTGGCGAGGTCGCCTTCGTCATCGAGCACCGCCGTAATGCCGACCCACGCCGGGTAATGTTCACCGTTGCGGCGCTTGAGCCAGACTTCGCCTTCCCAGGTGCTGTGCTGATGCAGTTGCTTGAGCACATACCGCAGGTGGGCTTCCTGCTGGTCATCGACGGTCAGCATGTTCGGCAACTGGTCGAGAACCTGCGCCACTTCATAACCGCTGACGCGGCTGAAGGCTTCGTTGGCCTGCACGATATAGCCGGCCGGGTCGGTGATCAGAATCGCTGACGTCGAGTGCTCGAAAACCGTCGCTGCCATGCGCAGGTCTTTCTCGGCGCGGCGCTGCTGGCTGATATCACGACCGACCCCGAGCACACCTTCGAACGCACCGTGTTCATCCCAGACCAGTACCAGGCGCAGTTCGATCGGGATTTTGCGTCCGTCGGCGCGCAAGCAGTCGAACAGGAACAGCTGGGTTTGCACCTGAGTGCGCAATTGCGCCAGTTGCTCGGGTTTATCCAGGGCCTTGCTGACCCGGTCCATCAAGCTGTAGATGCCAGTCAATTGTTGTGGATTGGCGATGGTTGATTGCCAGCCATTCTGGAAGATCCAGTCAACGTCATAGCCGAGCACGGCGTTCACCGACGGGCTGACGTAATTGAGCGAGAGTTTGCTGTCGGTGGAGAAAATCACGTCGCTGAYGCTTTCAGCGAGCATCCGGTAACGCTGCTCGCTGTCGCGCAAGGATTCACTGGCTTCGATCTGATCGGTAATGTCTTTGGCCACACCAATAATGCGGGTGACCTGGTCGTGTTGGTCCCGCGCCAGCGCCTGTTCGCGGATTTCGAAACGCCGCCATGTGCCGTCGCGGTGGCGAAAACGCAATTGGCACTGCATCAGTTGGGTGTAACCGGCCTGGCGCTGTTCCTGACGCAAATGGTGGTAGTGATCGGCATCTTCGGGGTGCAGCAGAATCTCCCAGAAGTACTCGCCCATCTGGTGCAGTTCGGTTTTGCTGTAACCCAGCGTCTGGCCCAGGTGATGGTTACTGAAAATCATCCGCTGGCTGATCACGTCCTGCACGTAGAGGTGATCCGGAACGGTGCGCACGACATCCGACCAGAAGCCTTCACGCTCCAGCAGCGACAGCTCGACAATTTTACGGCTGGTAATATCGCTGATACTGAGGATCACCGCTTTGGCGTCGTGCTGTGCTTGCGGCAAATGCAACACCAGCCACAGATGCTGGTCGCGGCCCTGGCTGTCCTTGAGCTTGATCTCCAGTTCCAGCTGCTTTTGCTGGTTGAGCACGGCGTCGAGCAACTGGTTGCCGATGGCATTGCCATCCAGTGGCCCGCCTTCGATCAGAAGCTTCCAGGCTTGCTCGCTGGACTGGACGTTGAGCAGGTGCAGGGCGACCTGGTTGACCTCGGTGATGCGCAACTCTTGCAGCAACTGCTGGCGTTGTTCGGTGTTCTGCAGCCACCGCCGCAATTGCTCGCTGGTGTGCAGTTGGGCCTTGTCGAGGCAGGCGTTGAGGCCGGAGAGATCCAGTACGCAGAGCGCAACACCGGTGCCGTCGAAAATGTCCCGATAGCGCCGACGTCCGTCGTGCACCTGACGCTGGCGTCGGCGCATATTCAACAATGCGATGAGCGGTAGCGTCGAAAAGGCCAAACCCAGCAGGCATTTGCCGATAAACACCGGCAGCAATTGTTCGAACACGCGTTGCCGGTCAAACAGCCCGCGTAATTGCCAGTCGCTGTTACTGAGCGGGACGACCAGTACGCTGTTCGCCAGGTCATTGGCGTTTACCGTGTCCGGTTTGTTCGAGGGTAATCCGTCGTCGCGGCTGACGATCTGTTGGTTGATGCGGTTTTCCACCACCCACAGCGGACGGATTCCTGTGTCGCTCTGTTTGGTCAGCGAAGAGAAAAACGTCGGTCGCAGGCGCAAGAGCCAGTAGCCGCGCGTGCTGCCGCTGGCCTGGTGCAGTAACAGGTTCACCACCGAGCCGTCGTTGGCATTGCTGAAGTAATGCACCTGCGCATGACTGCGTCGAACCAGGTCTCTCAGGTAGTCGGCATCCTGGCTGTCACTGGCGCTGTCACTGAGGACTTTCCCCGAGGGGCTGAGCAACGCCAGGCTGAGTAAGTCGGGCAAGGATTGTTGCAGTTTGCGCAGCAACGCCTGTTGCTGATCAACGGTCTGCGGTTGCTCGACGATCGGTAGCAGATTCAGTGCGATCTGGGCGTTGAGCGCCATGTCCAGACTGACTTGCGCGGCCAGATCGGCGGTGTAGTCGATGGTGTACTGGCGCTGGCTATTCTGGGTTTCGCTCAGTTGGTCGAACAACTGCCAGAGCAGCAATCCGATCAACAGCAGGACAAGCGTCGCCAATGCACCTTTCAAGGTGCCGCGCAGGGGCGATCCGGTCGCAGGACTCAGTGCGCTCACGGACGAAGGCGGAGTGACATTGGACAAACTGTGATCCTGCGGTTTGGCTGGATTGGCGCGACGTGCACTATAAGCCGGACGCCCGGAGGGCGGCTAGCATGCCTTGAGCTGTGGCAAAGTGCCAGCCCCTCTCGGCTGGACTGCCTTCCGTCATTAAGGTAGCTTTGCCGGTTACGCGGGAGCGTTCCAGCTCTTAGACTCAGGCTTTGTTTCGTGCGCACGTATTGATAGCGATCAATCGCTGGCGGCGCGTATGGCCTGGCCCGGGCTTCGCCCGTGCTTATATTCATCAGTCACTGACCCTAGGTTCTCCATGGCTCAATACGTCTTCACCATGCATCGGCTGGGCAAAGTTGTTCCGCCGAAGCGGGAAATCCTGAAAAACATTTCGCTGTCGTTCTTCCCGGGCGCCAAGATCGGCGTGCTCGGCCTCAACGGCTCGGGTAAATCCACACTGTTGAAAATCATGGCTGGCGTCGACACCGAGTTCGACGGCGAAGCCCGTCCGATGCCGGAACTGAACATCGGCTACCTGCCGCAAGAACCGCTGCTGGATCCGACCAAGACCGTGCGTGACGTGGTCGAGGAAGCGGTCAGCGTGATCAAGGACGCGCAAGCGCGTCTGGATCAGGTCTACGCCGAATACGCCGACCCGGATGCCGACTTCGACAAGCTGGCCGCCGAACAGGCCAAGCTCGAAGCCATCCTGCAGGCGGGCGACGGTCACAACCTGGATCGCCAACTGGAAGTCGCTGCCGATGCACTGCGTCTGCCGGCCTGGGATGCCAAAATCGAACACCTGTCCGGTGGTGAAAAGCGTCGTGTGGCCCTGTGCCGCCTGCTGCTGTCCGCACCGGACATGCTGCTGCTCGACGAACCAACCAACCACCTGGACGCCGACTCCGTAGCCTGGCTGGAGCATTTCCTCCACGACTTCCCGGGTACCGTGGTTGCGATCACGCACGACCGTTACTTCCTGGACAACGTCGCCGGCTGGATTCTGGAACTCGACCGCGGCRCCGGTATTCCTTACGAGGGCAACTATTCGGGCTGGCTTGAAGCCAAGTCCGATCGTCTGGCCGCCGAATCCAAGCAGCAGTCGGCCCATGAAAAGGCCATGAAGGAAGAGCTGGAGTGGGTGCGCAAAGGCGCCAAGGCCCGTCAGTCGAAATCCAAGGCGCGTCTGCAACGCTTCGAAGAAATGCAATCGCAGGAATTCCAGAAGCGCAGCGAAACCAACGAGATCTACATCCCGGCCGGTCCTCGCCTGGGCGACAAGGTCATCGAATTCAAGAACGTTACCAAGGGCTATGGCGATCGCGTATTGATCGACAACCTGTCGTTCTCCATGCCTAAAGGCGCCATCGTTGGCGTGATCGGTGGTAACGGTGCGGGTAAATCCACGCTGTTCCGCATGCTGATGGGCAAGGAACAACCGGATTCGGGCACCATCGAAGTCGGTGAAACCGTGCAACTGGCCTGCGTCGACCAGAGCCGTGAAGACCTGGACGGCAGCAAGACTGTGTTCCAGCAGATCTCCGACGGTTCCGACCAGATCCGCATCGGCAACTACGAGATCCCGTCGCGCACCTACGTGGGTCGCTTCAACTTCARGGGCGGCGATCAGCAGAAGTTCGTCAAGGACCTGTCCGGTGGTGAGCGTGGTCGCTTGCACCTGGCCCTGACCCTGAAAGAGGGCGGCAACGTCCTGCTGCTCGACGAACCGTCCAACGACCTCGACGTTGAAACCCTGCGTTCCCTGGAAGAAGCCCTGCTGGACTTCCCGGGCGCCGCCATTGTGATCTCTCACGATCGGTGGTTCCTTGACCGCGTCGCGACGCACATCCTGGCGTACGAAGACGACTCGCAAGCGGTGTTCTTCGAAGGCAACTACACCGAGTACGAAGCCGACCGCAAAAAACGTCTTGGCGATGCCGCTTCCCAGCCACACCGGGTGCGTCACAAGAAACTGGCCTGATCGGCTGGTTGCATGAAAAACGGAGCCTTCGGGTTAATGCCTGTCAGTTAAGGCACAAACCTGTGGGAGCGAGCCGGCTCCGGGCGGCGTTCCGACGATGACGGCATAACATTCAACATCAATGTTGACTGACCCACCGCTATCGCGAGCAGGCTCGCTCCCACATGGATTGCGCTTAACTGACTGGTATTGGCCTTCGGGCTCCGTTTTTTTTGTGCGCCATTTCCAGGCCAAGGGTGTGGTTTAACTCGGTTCGATGCGGATGATTTCGATCAGTTGATCACCGGCAGGTCGTTGCCAGAGCACTTCGTCGTTCAGCTGTGCGCCGAGCAGCGCACGTCCCAGCGGTGAGCTCCAGTTGATCAGGCCTTTGGCGGCATTGGCCTGATCTTCGCCAACCAGTTGCACGCGTCGTTCGGTGCCCCGTTCGTCGGCATAGGTCACCCAGCTGCCAATCTGAACCTTCTTGGTGGAAGTGGCCGGTGTCACCACTTGAGCGCTTTGCAGGCGTTGCTTGAAGTAACGCAGATCACGCTCGAGATCGGCCAGCCACTGTGGGTCAGCCTCCTCGCGGGCCGATTGTTCGCCATGCAGGGTTTGCAATTCGGCGACTTTGGCCTGCAGCAGGGCGAGGCCTTCGGGCGTGACGTAGTTGGGCTGCGTGCTGACCTGGCGTTCTACCGGCTGGTCGGCTTGTGGGGTGGCGTTATCTTCATTGACGAAAGCGCGGCTCATGGCGGTTCTCCCTGAATGGGGTTTTGGCCATCGTCGCAGGCTTCTGGTTTCGAAGG
>NZ_JBFTLU010000212.1:0-11997 GCF_056396605.1 Pseudomonas sp. 05T35 | reverse complement strand
CAGCAGAGATGTTGACTGGTAAGCCGCCATCGCGAGCAGGCTCGCTCCCACATTGGCCCAGTATCAGGTCTTGGGTTTGGCGTGCGCCGCCAGGCGTTCCAGCGCTGCACGCAATTTCGGATCGCTGATGCCATCGGCCGTAGCCTGAATGGTCGCCGCCGCATCGCTCGACAGATCCATGGTGTGGCCGGCGGCTCCTTGCTGGACGGTCGGTGGTTGCACCTTGAACAGGATTCGCGTCAGGCTGGCGAACTCGTCGAACATCTGTAATTGCCGTTGCAGACGCTTTTGCTGATAGCGCAGACGGGTTGCCCAATGACCGTCGGTGACGATCAGCAACAGGCTGCCTTCGCGCCACGACGCCACATGACAATGTTCACGGGCAGCCGGCTGCAGTTGGCTTTCCAGCAAACGCTGTAAATGACCCAGGCGTTGTGCGTGGCCGAAAATGGCTTTTAACGGTTTGGCTTCGCGAAGCAGAACGGCGGGTGCTCTGGCCGTAAGAGGGCGAAATGCCATGATCAGACACCTGAAGTAACAGAGCCGCCATGGTAGCAGAAAGCACTTGATGCGCCTGAGCCATTGCTTTGTGAGCGCTTTGCTCATTAAATCAACGAGTAACTTCTGGCGTGAATGGCTTGAAGTTCAGCAAAATGCCCTTATTTTAAGTGAGCCCCGTAACAGCGCTGTGCATGCATCGTGGAACAACGCCACTTTCCTCACCATCGTTTCCGGGTAGAATGCTCGTTCGCATGCGGCCATGAGGGCTGCACGGGCGACTCACGGGGCCGCCCTCCATCCCTTTGTGTGGAAGATCCTGCCGATATGTTTGCACCTTTGTTAAAGAAACTTTTTGGAAGCAAGAACGAGCGTGAAGTCAAACGCATGCTCAAGACGGTACAGATCGTCAATGCCTTCGAAGAGCAAATGGTGGCCCTTTCGGACGATCAACTGCGTGCCAAGACTGATGAGTTCAAGGCCCGTATCGCCAAAGGTGAGAGCCTCGACAAACTGCTGCCTGAAGCCTTCGCGGTTGCCCGCGAAGCCGGCAAGCGGGTAATGGGCATGCGCCACTTCGACGTTCAGTTGATTGGTGGCATGACCTTGCACGAAGGCATGATTGCCGAAATGCGTACCGGTGAAGGCAAGACCCTGGTGGCGACACTGGCGGTTTACCTGAACGCGCTGTCCGGCAAGGGCGTGCACGTTGTTACCGTGAACGACTACCTGGCTCGTCGTGACGCCAACTGGATGCGTCCGCTCTACGAATTCCTCGGCCTGAGCGTCGGCGTAGTAACGCCGTTCCAGCCGCCGGAAGAGAAGCGTGCTGCCTATGCCGCCGACATCACCTACGGTACCAACAACGAATTCGGTTTCGACTACCTGCGCGACAACATGGCGTTCAGCATGGAAGAAAAATTCCAGCGTGAACTCAATTTTGCCGTGATCGACGAAGTCGACTCGATCCTCATCGACGAAGCCCGTACCCCGCTGATCATTTCCGGTCAGGCCGAAGACAGCTCCAAGCTCTATATCGAGATCAACAAACTGATCCCGCAACTGGAGCTGCATATCGAAGAGGTGGAAGGCGAAGTCACCAAGGCCGGTCACTACACCATCGACGAGAAGACCCGCCAGGTCGAACTCAACGAAGCCGGTCACCAGTACATCGAAGAAGTGCTGACCCGTATCGGCCTGCTGGCTGAAGGCGAGAGCCTGTACTCGGCGCACAACCTGGGCCTGCTGACCCACGTTTATGCCGGTCTGCGCGCGCACAAGCTGTTCCACCGCAACGTTGAATACATCGTTCAGGACGGTCAGGTCGTACTGGTCGACGAACACACCGGTCGTACCATGCCGGGTCGCCGTCTGTCGGAAGGTCTGCACCAGGCCATCGAAGCCAAGGAAAACCTGAACATCCAGGCCGAAAGCCAGACCCTGGCGTCGACCACGTTCCAGAACTACTTCCGTCTTTACAGCAAGCTGTCCGGCATGACCGGTACGGCGGACACCGAAGCGTTCGAATTCCACCAGATCTACGGTCTGGCGGTGATGGTCATTCCACCGAACAAACCGCTGGCACGTAAGGACTACAACGACCTGGTGTTCCTCACCGCGGACGAGAAGTACGCGGCCATCGTTGCCGACATCAAGGAAAGCATGGCTCAGGGCCGGCCGGTACTGGTGGGCACCGCGACCATCGAAACGTCCGAGCACATGTCCAGCCTGCTGGTGAAGGAAGGCATCGAACACAAGGTTCTGAACGCCAAGTTCCACGAAAAAGAAGCTGAAATCATCGCTCAGGCCGGTCGTCCGGGTGCACTGACCATCGCCACCAACATGGCCGGTCGTGGTACCGACATCSTGYTGGGCGGTAACTGGGAAGTGGAAGTCGCCTCCCTCGAAGATCCGACGCCCGAGCAGATTGCCCAGATCAAGGCCGACTGGCAGAAGCGTCACCAGCAAGTGCTCGAGTCGGGCGGTTTGCAGGTGATTGCCTCCGAGCGTCACGAATCGCGCCGTATCGACAACCAGCTGCGTGGTCGTGCCGGTCGTCAGGGTGACGCCGGTTCCAGCCGTTTCTACCTGTCGCTGGAAGACAGCCTGATGCGCATCTTTGCCTCTGACCGGGTGAAGAACTTCATGAAGGCCCTGGGCATGCAGCCTGGCGAAGCGATCGAGCACCGCATGGTGACCAACGCCATCGAAAAGGCTCAGCGCAAGGTTGAGGGTCGTAACTTCGACATTCGCAAGCAACTGCTCGAGTTCGATGACGTCAACAACGAACAGCGTAAAGTGATCTATCACATGCGTAACACGTTGCTGGCCGCTGACAACATCGGCGAAACCATTGCCGACTTCCGTCAGGACGTGCTCAACGCAACGGTCAGCGCGCACATTCCGCCGCAATCGTTGCCAGAGCAGTGGGACGTTGCCGGTCTGGAAGCAGCCCTGCAAAGCGACTTCGGGGTGGCACTGCCGATCCAGCAATGGCTCGACGAAGACGATCACCTGTACGAAGAAACCCTGCGCGAGAAGCTGATGCACGAGCTGCTGGCGGCGTACAACGAGAAAGAAGAGCAGGCGAGCGCAGAAGCGCTGCGCACCTTCGAGAAACAAATCGTGCTGCGCGTTCTGGACGACCTGTGGAAAGACCACCTGTCGACCATGGATCACCTGCGTCACGGTATCCATTTGCGTGGCTATGCGCAGAAGAACCCGAAGCAGGAATACAAGCGCGAGTCGTTCACGCTGTTCTCCGAGCTGCTGGATTCGATCAAGCGCGACTCGATCCGTGTGCTGTCGCACGTTCAGGTTCGCCGCGAAGATCCAATCGAGGAAGAAGCACGCCTGCGTCAGGAAGCCGAGGCATTGGCTGCACGCATGCAGTTCCAGCACGACGAAGCCCCTGGCCTGGAGCAACCGGAAGCATTGGGTGAGGAGGTCGATGTAGCCCTTGCCATGGCTCCGGTGCGCAACGAGCAGAAGCTGGGCCGCAACGAGCTGTGCTACTGCGGCTCGGGCAAGAAGTACAAACACTGTCACGGCCAGATCAGCTAAGATTTCTGCCTGACATTGAAATACCCACGCCGCGACCGGCATCAGCCGTCGCGGCGTTTTACCATTTAAAACACCGATGCCAGGTTAAAAAGAACAGGGCGACGACGGTGCAGACATTACATTAAGAGGAGCGCTTTCATGGCTGTTGGTCTTGGTCCTTTGCCAACGTTGCACCCGGTTGCCGGTTTTGAACTCGGTATCGCTTCGGCCGGCATCAAGCGCCCCGGGCGCAAAGATGTCGTGGTCATGCGCTGCGCCGAAGGTTCCACGGTGGCCGGTGTGTTCACGTTGAACGCGTTTTGCGCGGCTCCGGTGATTCTGGCCAAACAACGTGTACAGGGCCCGGTACGTTACCTGCTGACCAACACCGGCAATGCCAACGCCGGTACCGGTGAGCCTGGTTTGGCTGCCGCCGAGCGCACCTGTGCCAAGCTGGCTGAATTGGCCGGCGTCGACGCCAGCCTGGTGCTGCCGTACTCCACTGGCGTGATCGGCGAACCGCTGCCGGTCGAGAAGATCGAAGGCGCGCTGCAAGCTGCCCTCGACGACCTGTCGGAAAACAACTGGGAGGCTGCGGCCACCGGGATCATGACCACCGACACCCTGCCAAAGGGTGCGAGCCGTCAGTTCCAGCATGAAGGCGTGACCATCACCGTCACCGGTATCAGCAAAGGCGCCGGGATGATTCGCCCGAACATGGCGACCATGCTCGGTTACATCGCCACCGACGCCAAGGTTTCCCGCGAGGTGTTACAGAACCTGCTGCTGGACGGCGCCAACAAGTCGTTCAACCGCATCACCATCGATGGCGATACCTCGACCAACGATTGCTGCATGCTGATCGCCACCGGTAAAGCCGCACTGCCGGAGATCACTTCCGCCAGTGGTCCACTGTTCGCCGCGCTGAAGCAGGCGGTGTTTGAAGTGTGCATGGAAGTCGCCCAGGCGATCGTTCGCGATGGCGAAGGCGCGACCAAGTTCGTCACCGTTTGTGTTCAATGAAGATCTACTGTGGGAGCGAGCCTGCTCGCGATGACGGTCTGTCAGTCACCACAAGACTGGCTTGTTCATTTCATCAAAAGGCGCCTGAACATGAGCTACCACCTGATCATCGGCGACAAACTGTATTCCTCCTGGTCCCTGCGCGGCGCTTTGGCGCTGGAACTGGCTGGCGCGACCTACACCGAAGAACTGATCAAGCTGAACCAGCCGGACACCCGCGAACGCCTGCTCAAGCATTCACCGACCGCCAAAGTCCCGTTGCTGAAAACCGAACACGGGACCATTGCCGATTCGTTGGCCATCGCCGAGTACCTGGTTGAGCGTTTCCCGAACGCCAACCTCTGGCCGAAGGATATCGCTGCCCGCGCCCAGGCCCGTTCGGCCTGCGCACAAATGCACAGCGGCTTCTTCGCCATGCGCAGCAACATGCCGTTTGACCTGAGCCACGATGCGCCGTTGTCGCCAATGCCGCCTGAAGTGCAGGTGGAGATCGAGCGGATGCTGGCGTTGTGGGCTGAATGCCGCGCTGTAGCAACCGAACCCGGCCCGTTCCTGTTCGGTAGCGTAAGCCTGGCAGATGCCTTCTTCGCACCCATCGCTGTGCGCCTGCGTACCTATCAAGTCGCATTGCCGGCGGTGGATGCCGCCTATGTCGAAGCGATTTACCAATGGCCAGCCTTCAAGGCCTGGCAGAAAGCCGGTTTAGAGGAAGTAGTGCGGTGAAACGAGTTCATGTAGCAGCGGCTGTCATCCGAGATGCCAGCGGCAAGATCCTCATCGCTCGCCGCGCCGATACCCAGCACCAGGGCGGCCTGTGGGAGTTTCCCGGCGGCAAGGTCGAGGACGGCGAAGCGGTGCAAGCCGCGCTGTCGCGCGAGCTGCAGGAAGAGTTGGGCATTGTGGTCAGTGCCGCTCGGCCATTGATCAAGGTTCAGCATGACTATCCAGACAAGCAAGTGCTGCTGGATGTCTGGGAGGTCTCGGCGTTTACCGGCGAACCTCATGGCGCCGAAGGCCAGCCTCTGGCATGGGTGACGGCGCGTGAACTGCGCGACTATGAGTTCCCGGCCGCCAACCAGCCGATCGTGGCGGCTGCGCGTTTGCCAGGCGACTACCTGATTACCCCGGAAGGCCTGGAAACGCCAGCCCTGCTGCGTGGTATTCAGAAAGCCATCGCCGACGGGATCAAGCTGATCCAGTTGCGCGCTCCGAATGGCTACGACCCGCAATACCGCGATCTGGCGGTGGATGCCGTGGGGTTGTGTGCCGGCAAGGCGCAACTGATGCTCAAGGGGCCGTTCGAGTGGTTGGGGGATTTCCCGGCCGCCGGTTGGCACATCACCGCCGCGCAGCTGCGTAAATACGCCAGCGCCGGGCGTCCGGTGCCAGCCTCGCGCTGGTTGGCGGCGTCCTGCCACAACGCTGAAGAGCTGAGCCTGGCCGAGCAGATGGGCGTGGACTTCGTCACCCTGTCACCGGTCCAGCCGACCCAGACTCATCCGGATGCGTCACCGCTCGGCTGGGAGCAGGCCTCGCAGTTGATTGCAGGGTTCAGCAAGCCGGTGTTTCTGCTCGGTGGCGTGGGGCCTGCCGAACGGCAGAAAGCCTGGGAAGCGGGAGCGCAGGGCGTGGCGGGGATTCGGGCGTTTTGGCCTGAGGTCTGACTCTGCTGCGATGCTACCGGCGCCATCGCGAGCAGGCTCGCTCCCACATTGGGATTTGTGTACACCTCGATCCATTGTGGGAGCGAGCCTGCTCGCGATGACGGCCTGATAGGCACCAGATATTTAGCTGACTAAATCTTGGGCTTGGCCGCCGCCTGCCACAAAATCTCGGCAATCCCCTGGCGCTTGGCAATCAGCCGAGCCGCCACAAACAACAGGTCCGACAAGCGATTGATGTACGCCAGGCCAACCCCGGCCAACGGCTCCAGCGCATTCAGATGCTGACAACGTCGTTCGGCACTGCGCGCCAGGCTGCGACAGACGTGGGCTTGGGCAATCAAGGCTGAGCCGCCAGGCAAAATGAAGTTCTCCAGCGGTCCCAGCTCCTCGTTCCAGACATCGATCGCCGCTTCCAGGCGTTCGACTTCTGCAGCATTCAAGGCTTGATATACCGGCATTGCCAGTTCGCCCCCCAAATCGAACAGCCGGTGCTGGCACGGCTCAAGCACTTCAATCACCTCGCCGAGGCCAGGATATTCAGGGCATTGCTCGGCCAAGCCAGCCAACAACAATCCCAACTGACTGTTCAGTGTATCGACTTCGCCGATGGCTTCGACCCGTGGATGGTCCTTCGGCACACGGCGACCGTCGCCGAGCCCGGTTTCACCTTTGTCGCCGGTACGGGTGTAAATCTTCGACAAGCGAAAACCCATGTTTAGCGCTCCAGTTGTTTGAGTTCGTGAGAGGCGAGCGGGGTGGCGCCCGCCAATGGCAGGCGCAAGGTGAAGCACGTGCCTTGGCCGAGGGTCGATTGCACTTCCATCTGACCCTTGTGGTTGTTGGTGATGATGAAGTACGACACCGACAATCCGAGGCCGGTACCCTGACCGATTTCCTTGGTGGTGAAGAACGGTTCGAAGGTGCGTTTGCGTACGTTCTCGCTCATGCCTACGCCGTTATCTTCGACCTGGATTTCCGCCCACGGCGGGTTCAGTCGGGTGCGCAGAATGATGCGTCCCGGCTCTGTGGCGTTTTCGCGTTGGTGAATCGCCTGAGCAGCGTTTTTCAGCAGGTTGAGCAGTACTTGTTCGAGCTCGTTGGCGGTGCCGGGCACTGGCCCCAGCTGCGGGTCGAACTGACGAATGATGGCCTGGCCCTTGAAGTCGAAGCCGATGGCCAGGTCGAAGTCGTTGCTGGCGATCTCCACGGCTTGATCGATCAGTGCCGGCAGGTCGCACGGAGCCATTTGACGGTTGCTGCGACGACTGAAACTGAGCATGTGGGTGACGATCTTCGCCGCCCGGGCGCCGGCCTGTTGAATGCCGTCGAGCAGTTGCGGTACTTCGCGGCTTTGCAGGTAGCGATTGACGCTGTCCAGTTCGATGCCGATCTGTTCGGCGGTTTCGATGTTCTTCGGCAGGTCGGCCGACAAGCGCCGGCGAATGTTCTGCACGTTGTGCAGGATCGCTCCCAGGGGGTTGTTGATTTCGTGGGCCATGCCCGCGGCGAGGCCACCGACCGAGAGCATTTTTTCCGACTGCACCATCATTTCTTCCAGGGACAGGCGCTGGGTAATGTCGTCGATCCGGATCACCACGCCGCGTCCGGCACCACCCATCAATGGATAAAAGGTCAGCGCGTAATGCTTGGGCTCGTCGTCCTTGACCCAGGTGACGCGCTCGATCTTGACCACGCTGTGTTGCTCGACGGTTTCCTTGAGCTGCGGYAGGAACGGTTTCAGCGGTTCAAAGGCGAGGAAGATCGGCTGGTTCAGCGCTTCATCCAGGCGCGTACCGGAAAGCGCGCTGGCTTCCTGGTTCCATTGGGTCACATAGAGCTGTTCATCGAGGGCGATCAGTGCCGAAGGCATCGAGTCGATGATGCTGTTGAGGTAGTTCTGAAAACCGGTGAGTTTCTTCTCGATCTTGCTCCGCACCTGGACTTCCAATTCCAGTTTACGGTTGGTATGACGGGTTTCTTCGGCCAGGCCCTGGGCCTGGTCGTAGGCGGCCTGGGAGTCGTCCCGCGCGCGTTTGAGTTGCTGTTCACGGGCTTCGATGCGCGAAAGCATGGTGTTGAAGGCTTCGGCAAGGCTGCCGATTTCGTCGTGGTTGCCGCGAGAGGCACGCAAGGCGTAGTTTTCTTCGCGCGTCACCTGGCGGGACAATTCTTCGAGTTCATGGATCGGCCGGGTGATCAGGCGTTTGATCTGCCGGGCAATCACCAGCCACAGCAGCACGCTGAAAATCAGAATCCCGAGGCTGGCGGTCAGGGTGCCGGTGTAGAACGCCATCGGCAATTCGCTGCTGGCCACCAGCAGCAGATGACCCGGCGCCTCGCCTGGGCGCAACAGGGTAATCAACTGATTGCTGCGAAACTCGGACGCCTGCCAGGCCTCGATATTTCGATAGTGCTCGGGCAGCTTGAGTTTGTCGCCGTGCTGCACCTGTGCCAGGCGCAGGCCTTTGCCGTCATACAGCGCTGCGGCTCGCAGCGGTGAATAGCTGTTGAGTTCGTTGAGCAGCCGTTGGGCTTCTTCGGGAGAGTTGAGCGCCTGGTCGGCGATGGAGGGGTTGGCCACCAGCCGGCCGATGGTCTGCAAGGCCTGYGGGGCCATGCTTTCCTGGGAGATCCAATAGGCGGCGCTGATAAAGGTCAGGTTGGCCACCAGCAACACGGTGGTCAACAGCACCAACAGGGCGGCCAGCAGTTTCTGGCCGACCGGCAGGTTTTCAAGGCGCTGGCGCAATGGCATCGGGGTCGTCGCTAAAAAGGAACAGGAAGGCAGCGTAGCCGTTGCTCAGTCGCTGGGCAATCCGCGTGCGTGCAGGTGCGTCATCAGCCGCTGCTGCAATTGGTTGAGGTGTGGCAGCACCAGTTGGTGTCTCGACGCAACGGTGCAAGCGTGCCCGAGCAAGTAGCTGATTTCGGTTCGGCGTTGATTGGCGACGTCCTGGTACATCGACGAGTAGTTGGCCGCAGTCGCTTGAATTACCCGCTCGACTTCCTGCTGCAGGTTATGTGCGGCGGCGGGTTGACCGCAACGCTCCAGCAGCTCGCTCAGCTCGGCACAGAGGGTGGCGACCTCGCAATGATGCTGTTGCAAGCCGCCGTTACGGCAGTCATGCAGCACGGTCAGGGGGTTGATTGCGCAATTGAGCGCCAGCTTGCGCCACAGGCGGGTCACGATGTCGGTGCTCCACTCGTGGGGGATGCCGGCGGCGCTCAGGTCATCCAGCCAGATTGGTGGGGTAGGGTGGCTGGCATCGCCGAGCCAGGTGTAGCCATGGCCGGCAAACACCACGCGCCAGTCGTCATCGCGAAACGCGCCTTCAGTGCTTGAGGCAAAGATGCAACGCGCCTGCGGGACACGTGCGGCAACGGCGTCCTGACTGCCGAGGCCGTTCTGCAACAGAATCAGCTCGGCGTTGGGTGCAAGACGCGGTGCCAGTTGCGCCACCGCGCTTTCGGCGTCGTAGGCTTTGCAGGCCACGAGCAAGCGGTCTATCGGACCCGCGCTGTCGACAGTTTCGCCGGGAATCGCATACTGCTGCGCTTCGCCCTGTTCGACCAAGGTCAGCCCACCGGCGGCCTGATAGGCCTGCAAGCGCGCCGTGTCGCGCAGAATCAGTTTCACCGGCAGGCCAGCCCGAGCCAAGCGCGTGGCCCACAGGGTGCCCAGGCTGCCGGCGCCAAGGACGTGCCAGGTGGTCGACATCAGTTTTTTGCTCGGATTGGCAGGTGCATGTGAGGCTCGCAGCGTAGGAAGGTAAAGACCCGTTATAATCAGCGCGGATTTTAACCGCAAGCCAGGCGTGCTCCATCTCTATTGAGCGTGCCCTTTTTATTGGAGAGATTACATGCCGTCGTTCGACGTGGTATCCGAACTGGACAAACACGAACTCACCAACGCGGTCGAGAACGCCGTCAAGGAACTCGACCGTCGTTATGATTTGAAAGGCAAGGGCAGCTTCGAGTTCAAGGAAAAGGACCTGACTGTCAATCTGACTGCCGAGGCCGACTTCCAGCTGGAAGCGATGATCGAGATCCTCAAGCTGGCACTGGTCAAGCGCAAGATCGATGTGCAGTGCCTTGAGGTAAAAGACGCCTATGCTTCCGGCAAGCTGATGAAGCAGGACGCCGTGCTCAAGGAAGGCATCGACAAGGAGCTGGCAAAGAAGATCGTTGCTCACGTCAAAGAGGCCAAGCTCAAGGTCCAGGCCGCCATCCAGGGCGAGCAGGTACGGATCACCGGCAAGAAGCGTGACGACCTGCAGGAAGCCATTGCGGCACTGCGCGCCAAGGAATTTGGCATGCCGCTGCAGTTCAACAACTTCCGCGACTGATCAGTCTTCAGGGAACCTCCGGGCGTTAATGACGTCCGAGGCCCATGTAACGGCAGAAACGATTGAGCCATCATCCTTGGCTCGGTCTTTCTGCCGTGCAGTTTTTACGTGCCGGGTAGCCGGGAATCAGGAGAGATAGATGGACATAAATGCTGAAGTGGACAACCTGGTCAAGGCTTCCCAGGCCTGGATCCCGATGATCATGGAATACGGCAGCCGTGTGCTGCTGGCGGCCATTACCCTGGCCATTGGCTGGTGGCTGATCAACAAGCTGACCCACAAGGTTGGCAAGCTGCTGGCCCTGCGCAACGCCGATCTGGCGTTGCAGGGGTTTATGAGCAGCCTGGCGAACATCATCCTCAAAGTGCTGCTGATGGTCAGCGTCGCGTCGATGATCGGTGTTGAGACCACCTCGTTCGTGGCCGCCATTGGTGCTGCTGGTCTGGCGATCGGTCTGGCGTTGCAAGGCAGTCTGGCGAACTTCGCTGGCGGCGTGTTGATTCTGTTGTTCCGTCCGTTCCGTATCGGTGACGTGATCGAAGCACAGGGCATTACCGGCACGGTCGACAGCATTCAGATCTTCCATACCCTGCTGCGCACCGGTGACAACAAAACCGTCATCGTGCCTAACGGTAATCTGTCGAACGGCATCATCACTAACCACAACCGTCAACAGACCCGTAAAGTGGTGTTCGACGTGGCTGTGAATTACGACGCCGATTTGCAGAAGGCGCGTGAGGTGCTGCTGGCGTTGGCCAAGGATGAGCGCGTGTTGGCTGATCCTGCGCCGGTAGCGGTCGTGTCGACCCTGGGCGATAGCTCGATTACGGTTTCCCTGCGCGTCTGGGTGAAAACGGTGGACTACTGGGATGTGACGTTCATGTTCAATGAGCACGCCCGTGACCGTCTGAAGGCGGCAGGTATTGATATCCCGTACCCGCAACGAATGATTCGTATGGTTCAGGAAACGGCATAACAAGTCGCGGTTTTGGTCAAGTATCGGTAACGAACTCAAGGGGCGATAAGCCCCTTGAGTGTTTTTACAGTCTGCTGTTTTTGCTGGTCTGAAGCTGGAATAGAGTGCGGGCTGATTATTAGCTGGCTACTTATTAAAATTAATTTCATGTTGCCATCAAACAGTCATAAAAAAAGGCCCATCACTGATGGGCCTTTTTTATATCAACCGAACAACTGTAGCCGAAGCGATTACAGGATGTTGATTGGGTACTCGGTGATCAGGCGGAACTCGTCGATGTTGCCTTCGGCCTGGTCAGTATTACCTCTGTGCCAAGCTTGGCGAGCACGGAAGGACAGGTCTTTGAGAGGACCACTCTGGACAACGTACTTGGCTTCCAGGTTGGTCTCGTTGTGACGACCGTCTTCGCCGTAGCCGTAGAGACGGTAAGGGCTGTCAGCAGCCATCT
>NZ_JBFTLU010000211.1:0-16069 GCF_056396605.1 Pseudomonas sp. 05T35 | reverse complement strand
CCCTTGGGCCGATCACGAACATGTTATCGACCTCATCGGGCGTTGCGTCAGGTTCGAGACTCGGGAAGAAGGCCAGCGGGCGCATGACGATCTCATGCCCGTCCACTTGGCGGTTTTCGCTGGAAGACGCCATGACAGCGGCCACGTATCGATAGCCTCGCTCATCGATGCCGGCCTCGCCGCGGATTTTGTTTTGCAGTGCCAGCAGTGGCAGTTGCAGACGCAAATGACGGGTGTAGAGGTTTTGTCTGCGCTGTGAGTCCAGGGTGGYGTCGATCAATGTGCGCTTGATGAGTGCGGGGTAGGTCTGGCCGATGTTTACCTGACTCACCAGTCCTTCGAGGTAGGTGGGTGTCATCCATACCGGGACCGCATCAGCGTTTTTGCAATGCACGACCTTGTTGCCAAGAGGGATCGCAATCAGGTTTTCCAGTGCGAGTTCGGTGAGAGGAATTCTGGTGATATCGGTCTTGCCGGGAAGCACGAAGGTGCCCCAGACGCCAGGGAGTCGAACGACTGGAAATCGTTGGCAATCGAATACGTGAGGATCAGTGTGCGTTGCCCGACAACGCCAATCAGCACCGCGATATCGAGGAGGCGCAGGTGTTTCGACGTCTCGCCATCCTGAATATCCAGATCGATCAGATAGGTTCTGCTCAGGTACTTGTCGTGGGGTAACCGTTCCGCCAGGTCCGGGTAATTGAAGAGGTTGCGGGCCATTGCGCACTGGTCGTCGTCCCAGCCTTTGACACCGCGAACATCCCAGATATTGCGCAGCGAGCGAGACAGTTCCTGCCAACGGGGCATTGCCGCGCTGCCGGTCTGGTTCCAGAAGTCCAGTTGCTGTTCTTGATACGCCACGAATAGCAACGGCGCGAGCTCATTGATCAGGCGTCCGATCGCATCGATTTTGACCGGGAGCTGGATCGGTGGGTCACCGTTCGGTTGCCGCGAGAGGTAATGTTCGCCATCGATATAGGTCACGGCTGTTTTGCGCAGGCTGTGCCTGACCAGCGTACCTGTGAGTGATTCAACCCGACGGATGCCGGGCACCACTTTCCCCTCGATGATTTGCCATGTCGGCGTCACGACGAAGACGAGAGCAGGATTGATGTCCAGTTGAGGGTACAGCGCTTTGAGTGCCGGCCGCAGTGCGGTTGAGGCAACCTCGCGGATTGAGGGGCCGGAGGACAGTTGCCTTAGCAAATCACTGAAGAGGGGGACCGAGGCGCCGGATACCGGCCTGGTGGTTGAACTGTCGGGCATGGCCATTTCCTTATGATGTTTTGCTGGCGATCGGGTGCACCGCCGATTGGGCAAATCGCAAGGTAGAGGGCGGGGGGGAGGACCTGGTGGTATTTATTTAGGGCCATCAACAAAAAGACCCGCATCGTTGCGGGTCTTCGGTTTCAGTGGGGCGAGCGTTTCAGGTGCCCGACTTGATCTTGGTCCAGGCCCGGGTCCGCGCCCGTTCCGCATCGCGCGGCAACGGTTGCAGGGTGTAGAGCGTGCTCATGGCCGCTTCGGTCGGGTACAGATTCGGGTTGCTGCGGATCGCCGGGTCGACCATTTCCGTGGCGTCCTTGTTCGGGTTTGGATAACCGACAAAGTCGCTGACCGGCGCAATGACTTTCGGTTGCAACAGGTAGTTCATGAAGGTGTAGGCGTCTTCCGGGTCTTTTGCCCCTTTCGGGATCGCGAGCATGTCGAACCAGATCGGTGCGCCTTCCTTCGGCAGCCGCATGTCGACGATGACTCCGTTCTTGGCATCCTTGGCGCGGTTGGCGGCCTGGGAGAAGCTGCCGGAGTAACCGACGGCGACGCAGATATCACCGTTGGCGATGTCGGCCATGTACTTGGACGAGTGGAAGTAGGTGATGTACGGGCGAATCTTCATCAGCAGCGCTTCAGCCTTGATGTAGTCATCCGGCTTTTTGCTGTTCGGGTCCAGACCCAGGTGCTGCAGGGCCAGCGGCAGGATCTCCGACGGCGAGTCGAGCAAGGCCACGCCGCACTGCTTGAGTTTGCTGATGTTCTCTTCCTTGAAGATCAGGTCCCAGCTGTCCACCGGTGCGTTGGTACCCAGCGCGGCCTTGACCTTGTCCGGGTTGAAGCCGATCAGGATAGTGCCGTACATGTACGGCACGGCGAATTTGTTGCCCGGGTCGTTGGCTTCGATCAGCTTCATCAGCTTGGGGTCGAGGTGGTTCCAGTTCGGTAGTTTGCTGCGGTCCAGTGGCTGGAATACCCCGGCTTCGATCTGCTTGGCGAGAAACACGTTGGACGGCACCACCACGTCGTAACCGGAATTGCCGGTGAGCAGTTTGGCTTCCAGCGCTTCGTTGGTGTCGAAAATGTCGTAGACCAGTTTGACCTTGGTGTTCTCGGCCTTGAAGTCTTCCAGTGCCTTGGGGGTGATGTAGTCGAACCAGTTGTAGACCCGCAAGGTGCGCTCTTCGGCGTGTACGGCGCCGCTGAGGACCGTGGTGCATGCCACTGTGGTGAAGAGTGCTGGGACGATCAAACGCTTGAGTCGGTTCATTGTTCTAATTCCTCATTGGGCGCTTTTGAAACCTTCGAGAACGTTCACGGCATTGATGCCGATTTCTTCCACCGCGTAGCCGCCTTCCATCACGAACAGGGTCGGCTTGCCAAGGGCGCCGATGCGTTCGCCCATCGCCAGGTAATCCGGGCTGTCGAGCTTGAACTGGGAGATCGGATCGTCCTTGAAGGTGTCGACGCCCAGGGACACGACCACGATGTCGGCGCCGTAGCGTTCGATCTCTTTGCAGGCCTGTTCCAGCGCTGCGCTCCAGGTGTCCCAGCCGGAACCTGCGGGCAACGGGTAGTTGAAATTGAATCCTTCACCCGCACCTTCGCCGCGCTCGTCTTCGTAGCCGAGGAAGAATGGAAATTCAGCTTCCGGGTGGCCGTGGATCGAGGTGAACAGCACATCGCTGCGCTGATAGAAAATCGATTGGGTGCCGTTGCCGTGGTGGTAGTCGACGTCGAGGATCGCGACTTTCTGGTGGCCTTGATCGAGGAACGCCTGGGCGGCGATGGCGGCGTTGTTGAGGTAGCAATAACCGCCCATCAAGTCGCTGGCGGCGTGATGTCCCGGTGGACGGCACAGGGCAAACGCACTGCGCGCACCGCGTTGGATCGCAGCCTGGGCGGTCAGCGCGACTTGCGCCGCGCTATAGGCGGCTTGCCAGGTGCCGGCGGTGATCGGTGCGCCGCCGTCGAAGCTGTAATAGCCGAGTTGGCCGTGCAGGCTTTTCGGGATGACCGTGCGCAGGGTGCGTGCGGGCCAGGTATAGGGCAGCAAATCGCCGTCGCGTTCGAACTCGGTCCAGCGCTGCCAGGCGCCTTTGAAGAAGGTCAGGTAGTCGTCGCTGTGGATGCGCTGGATCGGCCCCAGGCCAAAATCCTGCGGCGCTTGCACCGGCCCCAGGCTGCGGGATTGAACGCGCGCCAGAACGTGGTCGGCCCGCGAGGGCATTTCGAAGCAGGGCATCAGTTGCCCGTCCATCAATTCGCAGCGTCCGTGGTGCAGGTGGTGATCGTCCGAGTAGATCGTCAGCATTTTCTTGTTCTCCGCAGGCTGATTCGGTTGAACACAGTCTTGCGGCGTGCAGCGTTTCAGAGAACGGCAGGAAAGGCCAAAAGGGGATAAATATGGCCAAAACCTGTGACCGGAATTCGCCCCTTATTGGCGCGAGTGTGCGCCAGCCAAGGGCATGGAATGCTGAGCTGTCTGCGGGATTCCGAGTGTTCTTGAGGGCGCTATCGCGAGCAGGCTCGCTCCCACAGAGGATTTGCGTTGATCACAGATCCAATGTGGGAGCGAGCCTGCTCGCGATGACGGTGGCCAGAAAACCACAGCACTCAAGGCCTGAACTGGCTCGGCGCCACGCCGCTCCAGCGTACAAACGCGTGGCGGAAACTTGCAGTCTCGCTGAAGCCCAGCGCCTCGGCGATGCGATAGATCGGCAGCTGATCTTCGTACAGCATCTGCTTGGCACGCTCGAAGCGCAGTTCGTCGAGCAATTCCTGATAGCTGCACCCCAGATCCTTCAGGTGTCGGCGCAGAGTCCGCGCCGAGCAGTTCATCTGTTCGGCCAGGCCTTCAAGGCCCGGCGCGGCGTCGAGTTGGGCGGTGAGCAGTTGGCGGATCCGCCCCAGCCACGCCTGGCGTCCAGTGAATTCGGTGTTCTGCTTGCGACAGCGTTCGGCCATGGCCTGATGGGTGATGCTGTCGGCCAGCGGCAAGGGCTGGTCAAGCCAGTGTTTGTCAAAGGCGAAGGCGTTATCGGTGCAGTCGAAGCGCAGGGGGCAATCAAAGTGCGTTGCGTAGCTGGCCTGATAATCCGGTGCCGAATGTTCGAAGCGAGCACCCAACAGCGGCAGGGGATGACCGAGCAGGTCGTCACAGATGACTTTCAGCGAGACCAGGCAGAACTCGGCGTTGAACACCGCCAGTGCCGGATTTTCCCGGTAGTCGGCGGCGGCGAACCAGATTCGCTCGCCATCGTCCTCAAGGCTTAGCTCGAAAAGTGTTCCCAGCAGCGCCGGATAACGCAGCGCCAGACGCAAAGCGTCACCGAAGGTGGCACTGGTGAGCAGGGCATAACCGAGTATGCCGTAGGACGAAACATGCATCCGCCGGCCCAGTTCCAGGCCGATGTCACGCTTGAGCGCGACCGCGTTGGCGCAAACCTGCATTTCCTGGTTGGTGGTGATTCGCGTGTCGGCGCGGCTCAGATCCGCGGCGCTGATGCCGCTGCCGGCCAGCAGCGCCTCACTTGAAAGCCCATCGGCCTTGAAGGCGTTGAGCACCAGGGAAACGGCATTAAGGGTCGTGAGGTGGGAGTGGAGCATGGGCGATTCCGGCCTTTGGGTAGCTGGAAAAGAGCAAGTTATATGCCGAGCCACGAACCTTGTGGGAGCGAGCCTGCTCGCGATGACGGTGTATCAGTCAACATCAGTGTTGAATGGTTGACCGCTATCGCGAGCAGGCTCGCTCCCACAGGTTTTGTGTGGTGTCAGATCAGTTCGCCGCAAAGGTCGAGTTCTACCAGCCGCCGAACCTCAGCGGTATCCAGATCTGCACCCAACAGCGCGTGCAATTTGCCAAGCGCCGCTTCACGGGTCATGCCGCCGCCGGACAACACGCCCACGCCGCGCAAACGACTGCCGGCCTCGTAGACATCCAGCTCAACCCCGCCTTCATGGCACTGGGTGATCGCGACCACCACGATCCCCTGATCCCGCGCACGCGCGAGACTGGCGAGGAACTCAGGGTTATCGCTCGGGCCGGTGCCGCTGCCGAAGCATTCCAGCACCAGACCCTGGATGCCGCTATTCAGCACACCATCGAGCTGCTGCGCGCCGATTCCGGGAAACAGTGGCAGCACACCGACCTTGGCCAGTTGCTTGCTCTGACGGTACTCAAGCGCTGCTGGCAGAACAGGTGCCTTGACGCCTCCGCCCTGGCGTTTCAAACGAGCAAACGGGTGCCGGCCGAAGCTGCGAATCTTCGCGCAACGGGTCGGGTCCAGCAGCTCGCCGTGGAAGTACAACTGCACGCCCGGTGCCAGGCCTTGGCCGAGGGCGACAAGCGCACCGCCGAGGTTTTCCCARGCATCGCTGTCAGGCACACCGGCCGGCAGCATGGAGCCGGTGAACAGCACCCGTGCGGGCAGGCCGAGCAATTGGAAACTCATGGCGGCGGCGCTGTAGGCCAGGGTGTCGGTGCCGTGCAGGATCAGCACGCTGTCGCAGCCGTCGACGTCGACCGCTTCGATGACCGCGTCGCGCAGGCGCTGCCAGTAGGCCGGGGTCATGTTGGCGCTGTCGATCAGCGGGGTCATTTCTCGGAAGCGCCAGTTCGGCACCACCAGATCAGGCTGGCTATGCAGGTAGTCACGCATCCGGGCTTCGAAGCCGGACGCCGGGGCCAGACCGTTGGCGCTGGCTTGCATGCCAATGGTGCCACCGGTGTAGTGATGTTGACTGTCAGTCCGCTATCGCGAGCAGGCTCGCTCCCACAGGTAGTTCACTTTAGCTGACGGGCGCAGGGTATGCGCCCGTCGTTTACCGATCAGCGTTGCGCTGCGGTCACGCCTTGCGGCTCGGCTTCGGCTTTCGGAGCGGCGGCTGGCGGGTTGGCTGGCCAGGCTTTGAGGTCCAGGTCCAGGTCCGGGAATTTGCTCGAATCGAACACTGGGGTCTTGATCCCGGCGCGGCGTTGAGCGTCGTAGTCATTCAGGATGCGCATGCCAACGTTGAACAGCAGGAACAAGGCGATCAGGTTCACAAACGCGAGCATGGTCATGGTGATGTCGGCGAAGGCGAACACGGTGCTCAGGTTTTCGATCGCACCCCAGAAGATCAACGCCAGTACCAATGCGCGGTAGCCGATCAGCACCTTGCGGTTTTCACCGACCAGGAAGCGCAGGTTGCTCTCGCCCAGGTAGTAGTTGTAGAGGATCGAGGTGAACACGAACAACGCCAGCGCGACGCTGATGAACATCCGGCCCCAATCACCGACTACGGCGGCCAGGGAGTTCTGGGTCAGGGCAATGCCGTCGCCTTCGAAGCCTGGTGTGTAGAAGCCCGACAGCAAGATCAGCAATGCAGTGCAGGTGCAGATCACGAAGGTGTCGAGGAACACGCTGAACGCCTGAACCACGCCTTGTGCGACCGGGTGCTCGACCGAAGCCACGGCTGCGACGTTAGGCGCACTGCCCAGGCCGGCTTCGTTGGCGAACACGCCGCGCTTCACGCCCATGACGATGGCGCTGCCGATCAGGCCACCGAAGGCCTGGTCCAGACCGAATGCGCTCTTGACGATGGTCATCAGCATGCCCGGCACATGGTCGAATTGCAGCACGATCACGTAGATGGTCACGCCGATGTAGACCAGGGTCTTCACCGGTACCAGCAGGTCGGCCACTTTGGCGATCCGCTTGATCCCGCCGATAAACACCAGGCCCAACAGCACCGCCAGGCCCAGGCCGGTGTAGGTGGTGTTCAGGCCGAAGGCGTTATTGAGCGAGTGGGTCACGGCATGGGATTGCAGGCCGTTGAAGGCGAACCCGAAGGTCACCAGCAACAGGAATGCCATGATCATGCCCAACCAGCGCTTCTGCAGGCCGTGCTGGATGTAGTAGGACGGGCCGCCGCGGTACTGACCTTCGGAGTCGCAGCGCTTATAGAGCTGGCCGAGGGAGCATTCGAAGAAGCTGCTGGACATGCCGACCAGTGCGGTCACCCACATCCAGAACACTGCGCCTGGGCCACCGAGGGTCACGGCGATGCCGACACCCGCGATATTGCCTGCGCCGACGCGGCCGGCGAGGCTGAGCATCAGGGCCTGGAACGAGCTGAGTTGCTCGCTGCTGCTGCGCAGGCTCTCTTTGAAGACCGAGAACATGTGTAGGAAGTGACGCAATTGGACGAAACGCGAGCGGATCGTGAAGTAGCTACCGAGCCCGACAATGAGCACGATCAGTACTTTCCCTGAGAGGAAGTCGTTGATGACTTCGAGCATGGAGTATTCCTCGCTGTTTTTTGTGTAGGCGATTGTTGGCGGTTCGAAACATCGCGTTACACCGGTCTGTGCACGGCACAACGGATGGGGCGATGTTCGTCCCGGATGCAAATCGCGGGTTTGTTATTAGTTCGGGTTCCGCATGGGTTATGGCCTCGTTACCGACGACCGCTCACGCGAAGAGGGGCGGCACTATACCGATCAGTGCGGCGTCCGTCTGCACGGTTGTGGTGCAAGCGACGAAACGAAGCTTTGAAACACCTGACTTTTTCGAGTCAGGCTCATGTAGGAGCGAGCTTGCTCGCGATGCAGACACCGCGGTTTATCAGAGGCTCCGCGTTATCGCTCATCGCGATCAGGCTCGCTTCCACAGAAGTCTTTTTCCTGCAAAAGAGTTAAAAAAAAGGGCCTGGAGAATGAACTCCAGGCCCTCAAAAGGTGAGAGGTGTCTAGTCCCTCGACCTGGTGAGCAGTCACTACAGCGTTAGGCTTTCAGTGGTACCAGACGCGGAGCAATCATGTTTTCCGGGCGCAGGATGTCGGCGAGCATCGCGTCGTCGAGCAGGCCTTCTTCGCGCACCAGTTCCAGCACGCCGCGGCCGCTTTCAAGAGCAACACGGGCGATGCGGGTGGCGTTTTCATAGCCGATGTACGGGTTCAGCGCGGTGACCAGACCGATCGAGTGTTCAACCAGTTCACGGCAGCGGGCTTCGTTGGCGGTGATGCCGACGATGCAGTGCTCGCGCAGCATGTCCATGGCGCGTTGCAGCAGGCGGATCGAGTCGAAGATCTTGAAGGCGATCAACGGCTCCATCACGTTCAGTTGCAGCTGGCCGCCTTCGGCCGCGATGGTCAGTGCCAGGTCGTTACCGATGATCTGGAAGGCCACCTGGTTAACGGCTTCCGGAATAACCGGGTTGACCTTGCCTGGCATGATCGAGCTGCCTGGCTGACGCGCTGGCAGGTTGATTTCGTTGATGCCGGTGCGTGGGCCGCTGGACAGCAGGCGCAAGTCGTTGCAGATCTTCGACAGCTTGACCGCGGTACGCTTGAGCATGCCGGAGAACAGCACGAAGGCGCCCATGTCGGAAGTCGCTTCGATCAGGTCGGCGGCCGGTACCAGCGGTTGACCGCTGATCAGTGCCAGGCGCTGAACAGCCAGGTGCTGGTAGCGCGGGTCGGCGTTGATGCCGGTACCAATCGCGGTGCCGCCCAGGTTCACTTCGGTCAGCAGTTCCGGTGCCAGTGTCTTCAGGCGTGCCAGGTCTTCGCTCAGGGTGGTGGCGAAGGCGCGGARTTCCTGGCCAAGGGTCATCGGCACGGCGTCTTGCAGCTGGGTACGACCCATCTTCAGGACGTGGCTGAATTCTTCACCTTTGGCAGCGAACGACTGGATCAGGCTGTCGAGGCTGGCGAGCAGGGCGTCGTGACCCAACAGCAGGCCCAGACGGATGGCCGTCGGGTAGGCGTCGTTGGTCGACTGCGCCATGTTCACGTCGTTGTTCGGGTGCAGGTATTGGTATTCGCCCTTGCTGTGGCCCATGGCCTCCAGCGCGATGTTGGCGATGACTTCGTTGGCATTCATGTTGGTTGAAGTGCCCGCGCCGCCTTGAATCATGTCCACCACGAATTCTTCGTGGAAATCGCCGCGGATCAGACGGGCACACGCTTCGCTGATGGCCGCGTGCTTGACTTCGCTCAGGTGACCCAGCTCGCGGTTGGCGTCAGCAGCAGCCTGCTTGACCATTGCCAGACCCACAACCAGCTTCGGGTAATGCGAAATCGGAACGCCGGAGAGACGGAAGTTGTTCACCGCTCGCAGGGTCTGGATACCGTAATACGCTTGAGCTGGTACTTCGAGTACGCCAAGCAGGTCTTTTTCTGTGCGGAAAGATGCAGCGGAAGACATGATAGAAATCATCTCGATATGGACCCGGTCTGTGCCGGAACGCTGCGAATGCTAGGCTTGTGGAAAATTTTGGGCCAATGCTGTTAAGCACTGCCCTATGCACATTCGGCATAATGCCCGTGTGACGCCGTGTGTACGGCGAGCGTGTGACCTAAATTGGTGCGTGTCCGGGAGGACGTGATGAATCTGGAAAGCAAATGGCTTGAGGACTTTAGTGCCTTGGCCGCCACCCGCAGCTTTTCGCAGGCCGCCGAACGGCGCTTTGTGACTCAGCCGGCATTCAGCCGGCGGATCCGCAGCCTGGAAGCCGCGCTGGGGCTGACCCTGGTCAATCGCTCGCGCACACCCATCGAGCTGACGGCGGCGGGCCAGTTGTTTCTGGTCACGGCGCGTACGGTGGTCGAACAGCTCGGCGAAGTGCTGCGGCATTTGCATCACCTCGAAGGCGGGCAGGGCGAAGTGATGCAAGTCGCTGCTGCTCACTCCCTGGCCCTGGGTTTCTTTCCGCGCTGGATCGCGCAGTTGCGCAATGAAGGCCTGAACATTGCCACGCGGCTGGTGGCAACCAACGTTGGCGACGCCGTGCACGCGTTGCGCGAAGGCGGCTGCGACCTGATGCTGGCGTTTTACGACCCGGATGCGGCCATGCAAATGGACCCGGAGATTTTTCCGTCACTGCACTTGGGCGACACCGAAATGCTCCCGGTTTGTGCGGCCGATGCGGATGGCAAACCGCTGTTTGACCTTGAAGGCGAGTCCAGCGTGCCACTGCTGGCCTACAGCGCCGGGGCTTTTCTCGGGCGTTCGGTGAACATGCTGCTGCGCCAGCGCGCGCTGCGTTTCACCACCATTTATGAAACCGCCATGGCCGACAGCCTGAAAAGCATGGCGCTGGAAGGGCTGGGCATCGCCTGGGTGCCGCAGCTCAGCGTGCGTGCCGAACTGGCGCGCGGCGAGCTGGTGGTCTGCGGTGGCCCGCAATGGCACGTGCCACTGGAAATTCGTTTGTACCGCTGTGCGCTGGTGCGCAAGGCCAACGTACGGTTATTGTGGCGCAAGCTGGAAGGCAGCGCAGCGCAGGGTACGCCTGGCTCTGGAGCACAATGAAGAACCCTGTGGGAGCGAGCCTGCTCGCGATGACGGACTAACATTCAACATCAATATTGAATGTCCTGACGCTATCGCGAGCAGGCTCGCTCCCACAAGGGATTCGTGTTGTATTGGATTGACCTTCAAGTCAATAAAACCGGTGCTTTGCGCCGTATGACAGATGGTCGCGCGGGGGGCTGTTTATCTGCTTCATTGAGGTATACTGCGCGGCCTTCGGCCGGTTCGTCTGGCCATAATTCGTACAACAAGCCACGCATTTGCGTGGCTTGTTGTTTTTTGACGCGCCTGCGGGCGCCCAGAGAGAAGAGGCACGACGATGAGCGCACTGGTTGGCGTGATCATGGGCTCCAAGTCCGATTGGTCCACCCTTAGCCACACCGCCGATATGCTGGAAAAGCTCGGCATCCCTTACGAGGTGAAAGTGGTCTCTGCCCACCGCACCCCGGACCTGCTGTTCCAGTACGCCGAAGAGGCCGAGGCCCGTGGCATCGAGGTGATTATCGCCGGTGCCGGCGGCGCGGCCCACTTGCCCGGCATGTGTGCGGCCAAGACCCACCTGCCGGTGCTGGGCGTACCGGTGCAGTCGTCGATGCTTTCGGGCGTCGATTCGCTGCTGTCGATCGTGCAGATGCCTGCGGGCATCCCGGTCGCTACCCTGGCCATCGGCAAGGCCGGCGCGATCAACGCAGCCCTGCTTTCGGCAAGTATCCTAGGCGCCAAGCACCCGCAATTCCACGCGGTGCTGAAAACCTTCCGTGCTGAGCAGACAGACAGCGTCCTGGACAATCCAGACCCACGCATCGCCTGAGGTTGTTGACGATGAAGATCGGTGTAATCGGTGGCGGCCAGTTGGGTCGCATGTTAGCCCTGGCAGGTACGCCGCTGGGAATGAACTTCGCTTTTCTGGACCCCGCGCCGGATGCCTGTGCAGCGGCGCTGGGTGAACATCTGCGGGCCGATTACGGTGATCAGGATCACCTGCGTCAGTTGGCCGATGAAGTCGACCTGGTGACCTTCGAGTTCGAAAGCGTCCCTGCCGAAACCGTGGCCTTCCTGTCGCAATTCGTCCCGGTTTACCCGAGTGCCGAAGCGCTGCGAATTGCCCGTGATCGCTGGTTCGAAAAGAGCCTGTYCAAGGACCTGGGCATTCCGACGCCGGCCTTCGCCGATATCCACTCGCAAGCCGACCTGGAGGCTGCGGTAGCCACCATCGGCCTGCCTGCCGTGCTGAAAACCCGCACCCTGGGTTACGACGGCAAGGGCCAGAAAGTCCTKCGTACGCCGGCCGATGTGGTCGGTACCTTCGCCGAGCTGGGCAGCGTGGCCTGCTTGCTGGAAGGCTTCGTGCCGTTCACCGGTGAAGTTTCGTTGATCGCCGTGCGCGCTCGCGATGGTGAAACGAAGTTCTACCCGCTGGTCCACAACACCCACGACAGCGGCATTCTCAAGTTGTCCGTGGCCAGCACCGACCACCCGTTGCAAGCCCTGGCCGAGGATTACTCCAGCCGCGTGCTCAAGCAGCTGGATTACGTCGGCGTGATGGCATTCGAGTTCTTTGAAGTCGACGGTGGCCTCAAGGCCAACGAAATCGCCCCGCGCGTACACAACTCTGGCCACTGGACTACTGAAGGCGCCGAGTGCAGCCAGTTCGAAAACCACCTGCGCGCCGTTGCCGGCCTGCCGCTGGGTTCGACCGCCAAGGTCGGCGAGAGCGCGATGCTCAACTTCATCGGTGTGGTACCGCCGGTGGAGAAGGTCATCGCTATCGCCGATTGCCATCTGCACCACTACGGCAAGGCATTCAAGGTCGGTCGCAAGGTCGGTCACGCCAACCTGCGTTGCGCCGACAAAGCCACGCTGGAGCAGCAGATCCTCAAGGTCGAAGCGCTGATCGCCGAATAGTTTCATCTGGCAACGACGGAACCTTCGGTCGCCGTCGTTCTCTGATGGCAGGATGCCAAAGCCTGACTAGGCTTCGGCATACCTACATCATTCAGAGGGAAACGCCATGCACATAATTGGAACCATCTTCATCGGATTGATCGTTGGCCTGCTGGCTCGTTTCCTGAAGCCAGGTGACGACAGCATGGGCTGGATCATGACCATCCTGCTCGGCATCGGCGGTTCGCTGGCGGCCACGTACGGCGGCCAGGCGCTGGGTATCTATCAGGCTGGCCAAGGCGCGGGTTTCATCGGTGCACTGGTGGGCGCGATTGTTTTGCTGGTGATCTACGGTTTGATCAAGAAGAACACCTGATTCAAGCGACAAAGCCCTCTCTGCCGCACGGGCAGAGAGGGCTAGAATGCTCGACGATTTACTGACTCCCCTTTTGCCGAGCACATTTCATGCGCCGTCTTCTGCTGACTCTCCTATTGCTGGGCACTGGCCTGGCTCATGCCGGTGAACTGCCGGAAACCGACTGGCTCGAACTGATGCCCAAGTCGGATCAGAAAGCCCTTGAGGCCATGCCTGAAATCGACCACAACTCGCCCGAAGCCAATGGCACCTTTACCGACAAGGGTGGCTTGAAGCAGAGCAAGGGGTTGCCGGCGGTGATGTATTCGACCAAAACCGTGGCGTCGATGAACGACAAGAACATCCGCATCGGCGGGTATCCCGTGCCGTTGGAAACCGATGCCAAGGGTCGCAGCACGCTGTTCTTCCTGGTGCCGTACCCGGGCGCCTGCATCCACGTGCCGCCACCGCCGCCTAACCAATTGGTGCTGGGATCTGTAAACGCACCCTTAAGTCTTGTGCAATCCAATGTGGGAGCGAGCCTGCTCGCGATGGCGGTGTAACAGTCAACATAGATGTTGAATGTTATGGCCTCATCGCGAGCAAGCCCGCTCCCACATTGGTTTTGTGGTGTCAGAGGGTTTTGCTGGCGATGCTCACACCCAGCGTATGACTCGCCCCTGGTGCCAGGGTCACCACGTCATCCATCACATTCGCCGTTTCGATGCACAGCATGCGCTGCCAGCCGTCGTCGGCCATGTCACTGAATTGCGCCGCCCGTGCGATCCACGGGTTCCAGATCACCGCCGAGCGCGAGCCGCTGCTGGTCAGCTCGATGCGCCGCTCCCAGGCAGGATCGACGATGCTCAATTGCGCTGGTGTATTCAGGTAGATCCGGTCGGTCTCCCCGGCAAAACGCAGGTMGCCGGTTTGAGTGACGGTTTTCCAGTTATCCAGGGTTTCGATGTAGCTCAGCCCGTCCAKGCCTTCGACGTGCACATTGCGTACATCGCTGACGGCGTAGTAGCTGTGCAGCGCCTGGCTGATGGTGACGGGCGTACTGCCCTGGTTTTGGCTGGTCAGGTGGTCGGCGGTTCGTTGCTGACGCGCATTGCCTGAACGCTCGGCGGATTGCGGTCCAGGTTGCCAAACCATGGCCAGCACACCGGAACACCGGCGCGGATGCTTTTGCCGGTTTTGAACACCGCCTCATCGTTGAGCCAGATCAACGGCGGTTGCCCGGCCAGTTGATAACTGAGGATGTGCGCGCCTTGCTGGGCCACCAGCAATTCGGCCTGACCGTGGCGGATGCGCCAGCAGTTCAGTTCATCCAGTTTCACGGCTTCAACGTTGGGAGTCGGCATGTTGCACATCTCGTTCAGGATCAATGACGTCAATGGACCGTAAAACGGCCGCCGGGTTTAACGCTCGCCCGGTTTAACGAGCTCTGGGCGGAACCGAGCGGGTGCGGCCGCTGCCATCGATGGCGACGAACACAAACACCGCCTCAGTGACTTTACGCCATTCACTGGACAGTGGATCGTCGCTCCAGACCTCGACCATCATCTTGATCGAGCTGCGGCCGATTTCCGTTGCCTGAGTATAGAAGGACAGCTGCGCGCCCACGGCGACCGGCACCAGGAAGGCCATGCGATCGATCGCCACGGTAGCGACGCGTCCGCCCGCGACCTTGCTGGCCATCGCCGTACCGGCCAAATCCATCTGAGACACCAGCCAGCCGCCGAAAATATCGCCAAAGCCGTTGGTTTCGCGGGGAAGCGCGGTGATTTGCAGGGCCAGATCGCCTTGCGGAATAGGATCTTCTTGTTCGAGCTCTATCATGCCGGGGGTGCCTCTGAGCCGTGACTCTTGGAATATGTAGCGGGTGAATAGCCGTCTTGGGAAAAACGATTCAGCCCCGAACATACTACGTTCGTCACGTTTTCCATAAGGCGCGCTAAAGGGAAACTCTGCGAAACCGGCTGACAAAGGCCAACGACGTTTTCGCACAGCAACCCCTTACAAAGTGTTGCACGGTTGTGAGTATATCGGTCGGTAGACTTCGAGACGACCATCGGGTTCTCATTTTGACTGCCAAATACGCGCTTTCCTGTGCTTTTTCGAACAATTTGCTATCGTGCCGAACCTGCCCAAGCCCCTGCCAGCGTTGTTGGGGTTGCGGATCTGACTACAAGAGAAGCCCTTGCCATGACCACAGCGCCATCGAGCATCGCGACACCCGCGCAACCTGCGCGCCCCTTGACCGGTAACGACTACAAGACACTGTCGCTTTCCGCCTTGGGCGGCGCGCTGGAGTTTTACGACTTCATCATCTTCGTGTTCTTCGCCACGGTCGTCGGCAAGTTGTTCTTCCCGGCGGATATGCCCGAGTGGCTGCGGCTGATGCAGACCTTCGGCATCTTTGCCGCCGGTTACCTGGCGCGGCCACTGGGCGGCATCGTCATGGCGCACTTCGGCGACCTGCTGGGGCGCAAGAAAATGTTCACCCTGAGCATTTTCATGATGGCCGTACCGACGCTGATCATGGGCTTGCTGCCGACGTACGCGCAGATCGGCCTGTGGGCGCCGATCCTGTTGCTGCTGATGCGGGTGATCCAGGGCGCGGCGATTGGCGGTGAAGTGCCGGGGGCCTGGGTCTTCGTTTCCGAACACGTGCCACAGCGGCATATCGGCTACGCCTGCGGCACGCTGACGTGCGGCCTGACTGCCGGCATCCTGCTCGGCTCGCTGGTTGCCACTGCCATCAACAGCCTCTACACCTCTGAACAAGTGGCTGATTACGCCTGGCGGATCCCGTTCCTGCTCGGCGGTGTGTTTGGCCTGTTCTCGGTCTACCTGCGCCGCTGGCTGCACGAAACCCCGGTGTTCGCCGAGCTTCAACTGCGCAAGGCGCTGGCCGAAGAGGTGCCGCTGCGTGCCGTACTGCGTGACCATCGCGGCGCCATCGCCATCTCGATGCTGCTGACCTGGCTGCTGTCGGCCGGGATCATCGTGGTCATTCTGATGACCCCGACGGTGCTGCAAACCATTTATCACTTCTCGGCCACGACTGCGCTGCAAGCCAATAGCGTGGCTATCGTGTGCCTGAGCCTGGGCTGTGTGATCTCCGGCGCGCTGGCGGATCGCTTCGGTGCTGGCCGGGTGTTCGTGTTTGGCAGCGCAGCGCTGCTGGCGACGTCCTGGACTTTCTACCACAGCCTGTTCAATCACCCCGACTGGCTGTTCCCGCTGTACGCGC